>JAHEMB010000469.1:0-837 GCA_024643915.1 Rhodothermaceae bacterium
GTGCGTGTGGATGCGCTCGAGGAAGTCGCGGTTGGGCTTGCTGGGCCAGTCGTTCTTGTCGAAGCCCGGCGCGTCCTTCAGCTTATCCTTCGACACGTTCAGCACGAAGCATTCGCGCGTGGTGTTGACTTCGAGGGCGTCCCAGGGCAGGGCGAACAGCTTGTCGCCAAACCCGAAAACGCCGCCGAACGAAAGCACCGCGTAGGCGATGCGGCCTTCGTCGAGATCAAGCATGAAATCCTTGATCTCGCCCAGGTCCTCGCCTTTGGCGTTGACGACGGTGTTGCCGGAGAGCGTCGAGGTGGATAGAATATTCGGATTGAAATCTCTCATAGAGTGATTTCGCGTAATTGGTTCATAGACTGCGAGTTGTTTGCAATGTATTATATGGGACCCCCCCGGGGGGCTGTTTCGAGAAATGGCGCGCTCAGCGGCCTATTACTTGATGCTCACAGTTGCGGGGTAATAGCGGTGAACTCCTGTTCTCAATCCCATTGCGAAGTAAAGATGCGCCTGTCTTACCGTTCCCTCCCGATCCTTTTCCTCCTCACTGGCCTACTCGGGGCGGGCTGCAACGCCCTTTTCGATACAGGCGGGGAGGTGCATTATGAGGACGTCCAACTACGCGTCATCAACAACAGCGATTATGTGTATGAGGACGTGCAGGTCAACGGCGTGGCCTTTGGCAGCCTGGCGCCGGGGCAGGCGAGCGACTACGTGGAGATGGAGCAGGCGCTTTATCACTACGGCTTCGTGACGCTGGAGGTCAAAGGCGAACGGTTCGTTATCCAACCCATCGACTACGTGGGCGAGACGCCGCTGGGGCCGGGGCGCTAC
>JAHEMB010000469.1:912-4133 GCA_024643915.1 Rhodothermaceae bacterium
GCGGCCGACAGGCGGACAGCGGGCGGGGCGGTCGCACGTGGTGGAGGTGACCTGCCAGTACGAGGCTCTTGATGGCGCCGAGGCGAGGGGGGTGGGGCGTTCGTGGCAGGGCGGCGTATCACGCGGCGTCTCATCAACCCGACCGTGTCGGACGTGCCGGGCAGCCCCGTGGCCTACTTCCCGGACGCCCGCGTCGTTGCCGTCGAGTGGGAAGGGTCCCTCGTTCGGCTGAATGCGAGCGGCGCGCAACTGTGGGAGCGGACCTATGGCGAGGGGGCGCCGCACGACCGGGGCTTCTCTTCTGTGCAACCGCTGCCGGACGGCGGGGCGCTGCTGGCCGGCGCCCTCCTGGTGGGCGATCCGTATCAGCAAGGCGGCCCCGGCCTCCACAACGACGTGTGGCTGGTGCGGACGGACGCGCAGGGGCAGGAACTGTGGTCGCGTCACCTCGGCGGCGAGAAGGATCAGGAGGCGGTTGCGCTCCGGGCTACCGCCGACGGCGGCTTCGTGGTGGCGGGCATGCATCAATATCTCGCCTGGCTCCTCAAACTCACCGCCGACGGCCAGGAGGAATGGAGCCGCCCGACGAATCTGGAGAACTACGCCGAGACAGTCGTGCAGACGACCGACGGCGGCTACGCGTTCGCCGGCGACCGTTTCGGCAATATTAAGGACTGGGCAGCCGGGTGGCTGGTCCGCACCGACGCCCTCGGGCAGGAACGCTGGCGACAAGTGTTCGACGGCTCAGCCCTCGCCCTCGCGGAGACCGCCGACGGGGGCTTCGTGCTGGCAGGCGGGCGTCACATCACATGCCCGATCAATCGTTCCAGGCCCTCCTGCTCAAACTCGACGCGGACGGCGCGCCGGTATGGGAGCATCTTTACGGCGGCCCGTCGAAAGAATTTGTCTACGACATGACCGCCACCGCCGATGGAGGCTTCGCTATCGGCGGCGCCGGGAGCGGCAACGGCAGAGACTTCTGGCTGGTGAAGACCGACGCGGAGGGCCGGGAAATGTGGTCGCGCACCTACGACCGGGCCGGCACCGACGACGAACTGCGCGCCGTCCGGCAGACGGGCGACGGCGGCTTCCTCCTCTTCGGCATGAGCGACCGGGCGGCGTGGGTGGTCCGCACCGACGCGCAGGGCAACCTCCTGTGGGAACACGTGGTGAGCGGGACGTAGTTGACTCCCCCCGCCCACGTTCCTGTCGTAACATGCCCGCCCCCTCCCTCTCCGATCTGCTGCCTGCCGAAACTGCCTCGCCCGAAGAAACGCTCGCGCTCGGTCGGCAACTGGCGACGACTTTCGAGGCAGGCGACGTGGTGGCGCTCTACGGCGACCTTGGCGCCGGCAAGACGCACCTCGTCAAGGGTATCTGCGCCGCGTTTGGCCTGCCGCCGCACATCGTCAGCAGCCCCACCTTCACCCTCGTCAACGAATACAAGACCGACGCTTTTCCCCTCTACCACATCGACGCCTACCGCATCAAGCACGTTGAGGAGTTTTTCGAGCTGGGCTACGAGGAGTATTTCTACGGTGACGGGCTGTGCCTGGTCGAGTGGCCAGAGCGTGTCGAGGCCCTCCTGCCCGAACACACCCTCCGCCTCCGCCTGACGCACCTTGGCGAAAACCGACGACGAATCTGGGCAATTAACAATGAGGAATGAACAATTGAAAATTCCCCATTGCTAATTGCTAACTGATAAGGCGTTGGTAGAAGTCGAGCGTCTGAGCAGCGACGGCGCGCCAGGAGAAATGATCTTCGACGCGCTGCCGGCCTTTGCGGCCCATGGCGGCGGCGCGGTCAGGGTCGGTGAGGAGGGCGTTGGTGGCGTCGGCCAGGTCGCGGGCAAACTGCTCTGGGTTGCGCGGCTCGAAGGCCGTTTCGCCTTCGGGTTCGAGCGGGACGAGGTGCCCCGTCTCGCCCTCGACGATGATGGAGGGGATGCCGCCCACGGCAGAGGCCACCACCGGCGTCTCGCACGCCATCGCCTCCAGGTTGATGATGCCAAACGGCTCGTAGACGGAGGGGCAGACGAAGACCGACGCGTGGGTGTAGAAGGTGATGATCTCCTCGCGCGGCAGCATCTCGCGCACCCACACGATGCGCTGGTCGGTGCTCTCTTTCGCCCGCGCCACCTTCGCAGCCATCTCCTGCTCGATCTCTTTCGTGTCCGGCGCGCCCGCACACAGCACCACCTGGGTGCCGGGCCGCAGGTGCTTGATGGCGTTGACGAGGTGGATGATGCCTTTCTGCCGCGTGATGCGCCCCACGAACAGGACGAACGGCTGCGCGGGATCGACGCCGTAGCGGCGCAGCACGGCCTCGTCGGGGCGCGGGCGGTACTCGTCCGGGTCGATGCCGTTGGGGATGACGGCGACTTTCTCATCCGGCACGCCGTAGAGCTGCTGCACGTCCTCCTTCATCGATTCGGAGACAGCCACCACACCGTCGGCGTTCTGGTAGGCTGTCTTCTCGATCCACGAGCTGGCGTGGTAGGCCGTGCCGAGTTGCTCGACTTTCCACGGGCGGTGCGGTTCGAGCGAGTGCGTGGTGAGCACCAGCTTGGCGCCGGTGAGGGGCCGGGCGAGGCAGCCGGCGAGGTGGGTGTACCACGTGTGGCAATGGACGATGTCGGCATCGAGCGAGACGGTGCCCGCCATCACCAGATCGCGCTGGAGCGTGTCCATCAGCTTCTCGTGGCGAGCCTCCTGGGCAGGCGGATGCGTTTCGGGCGCGACGCCCCGGACGTGCACGTTGCCCTCCTCCTCGTGCTGATCGCCGAAGCAGAGGACGTCGATGTGGTGGGCGCCGCCGTCGGCCCGCGCCAGCTCGCGCGTCAGGTACTCCACATGGACGCCCGCGCCGCCGTAGATGTGCGGCGGGTACTCGTTGGTCAGGATGGTGATGCGCATCGGTCGGGTGGGTTTGAGCTTTCAGCGGTCAGCCGTCAGTGGTCAGCTTGATGAATACAAAAACTGACCGCTTCTCCTCCCCAAAACTACGACTTTATCAGACGGGATGAGAGGCGGCGGCAACCATCGTTACAGCGCTCCGGCGGGCGAGGCGGTGCAGCTTGCCGGGCAGGGGCTTGCCGAGGAAATCCTCGACGCGCAGGCCGAGGGTCACGACGATGCCGTGCGCTTCGCAACGTTCAACGCGTCTCTCAACCGGTTCAGCGCCGGGGCACTCGGCGCCGAGCTCGCCGTTCCGGGGAG
>JAHEMB010000470.1 GCA_024643915.1 Rhodothermaceae bacterium
CCACCAGGCGCATATCGCCTCGGTCCTGGCCGAGCGCGAGGCATGGACGCAGCGCGTGGTAGGCGTGGCGTTCGACGGGACGGGCTACGGCGACGACGGCGGCATCTGGGGCGGCGAGGTGTTCGTCGGCAGCCTCCGCGATGGCTTCGAAAGGGCAACTCACCTCCGTCCCGCTGTCCTCCCCGGCGGCGACGCGGCGGCGCGCTTCCCCGTGCAGGCCGCCGCTGGCTTCCTTACTCAACTCGATGATTTGCCCGACCTCACCGCCCCGCCGTTCGGCTTCCCCGACCGCTACCACGCCGCGCAAGAGCTGATTCTCAAGAATGTTCGCACCTTTCCCACCACGTCGGTGGGTCGGCTTTTCGACACGGTGGCGGCGCTTCTCGGCTTCGTTCGGCCCATCACATTCGAGGGGCAGGCGGCCATCTGGCTGGAGCACCTGGCCCGAGGAGCCGCGCACGCCGAACCGTACCCCTTTCCCGATCTGGATTTCCACCCCCTCCTCGCCGCCACCATCGAGGACCGGCTGCGGGGGCGCGACGCCAGCGCCATCGCCTGCGCTTTCCACCGATCTCTCGCGTGCGGCCTGCTAGACACCGCTCGGCGACTCTGCGACGCGCACGGCCTCGACACCGTCGTCCTCTCCGGCGGCGTCTTCCAGAACCAGTTACTCCTCGAAGAGATCAGCGCCCTCAACGAAGCCGCGCCCCTCGCCTTCTGGACGAACCGCGCCGTGCCACCCAACGACGGCGGCGTCAGCCTGGGCCAAGCCGCCCTCGCCGTGAGCCTGGGCCGATGAGCCTGCGCGTAGGCGCCGCAGCCTCAGTCAGCGGCCCGGCTGAAGACCCAGCAGACCTCGCTCTGAAGCCTGCGATGAAAGGAGTTCGACGCGACGAGGGTGACTCACTCCGCTTCGGTATAGACGAGCGCTTCGGCGGGGACGGGGAGGGCGGTCAGGTCCAGGCGCGTGGCGCGTTGCTCGAAAGGGCGATCCGATTGGGCGACGAGGATAAGCAGATCCAGGTCGGTTCCCACCCCCCAGTCGCCGCGGGCGCAGGAGCCGAAATAGCCGATTCGGGTGATGGAGGAATCGTTCTGGGTGACGCTGTCGGCCCACCGTGTCAGGGCTTGCACCACCCCCTGCCGGTCGGGCCATTTGAACACGGACGAATGTAAGGATCGCACGGGCATGGTCGAGCATCCGCACTTTGCAAGGGACCGAAGTGCTCGAAGCGGGGGCTTCCGGGTGGCTGTTCGGGTAGCACGCAGGGATATAGAAGTTGTCCAGGATGCGTCCGCGATCGATCAACCCGGCGGGTGCGGCGACGGTTTCGGGCAACTCCTGCAAGAGCTTTGCGACAACGTGCCCACATGTCTCCTGTCCGTGGGAGAGATGGAGGGCCCACCCTTCTCTGCGCTCTGCTGCGCCGCAAAACACGCCCATTCGTGGCGCCCTGCGGCTCGGGAGTCCTCGGCCTGCTCCAGATCTCGGACGGCCTGCCTGAGCCAATCCTGCGCCCTATTCGGCATGATTGCCATTGACGTTGTTCTTGCTTTTGAAGAAGGCACAAGAGACCGCCCGGTTGGGCAACAGTGCTCGAACGAAGTGTCGATCATTTCATCAGCAGCATGCGGCCTGTTGCGGCCAGCGTCTGGGTGGGCGTCTGGGCGATGAGGCGGTAGAAGTAGACGCCGGAGGCGAGATTCCCGGCCTCCACCGGGAGAGCATGTCCGGCGCCGATGCCGAAAGGTTTGCCCGGCACCGCCAGCACCTGCCGCCCCATCACGTCGAAAACTTCCGCGTGGACGTCGGCGGGCTCGGCCAGGTCGAAGCGGAGCGTTGTCGTCGGGTTGAAGGGGTTGGGGTAATTTCCGTGGAGCGCAAACGCCGTTGGGAGGGTGGTATCCTCCTCCGTCGCAGTGACGACGGTGGGGCGGATGAGGGTGCCGTCGGCGCCGAAGGCGATCAGTTCGAACGTGCCCTCATTGAGGAGGCCGGAGCCGAGGAGGACGAGGGCCTGCCCGGTGCGGCCACTCAGATCGAACTGCCACTGCCCGAACGACGTGCTGCCGTCTGCCGAGGTTACTTCAATAAGCTGCGGGCCGGCCCCCACACTTCGGTAGGGCGTGGGTTCGTTGAAAGCGAGGTCGTCGGCCAGGAGCGTGGCCGGGGGGCTCGGGGTAGAAGGAAGTAGGAGGAAGTCGAGGAGAGGAGCATCGGGGGCACCCTGGACGAGAAAAAACTCGACCTGGCCAGGGTCGTTCGCTGCCCGCCGCGTCTCCACAATCAGCCCCCCGAAAGACGGGGTCCCGCCCACCAAGCCGTGCAGCATGAGGGTGAAGGTCCGGTCCGCGTCGAGCGTGACGGCGCCTTGCGCGAGGGATTCGCTGCGGTCCGCATTCGTAACCAACAGGTTCGTCTCACCCGCCGAGATGGGAAGGTAGGCGGAGGCCATCTGGAATGGAAGATCGTCCAGCGTCGTGGCGCCGTTGACCGAGAAGTCGAGGGGGCCGGCGCCGGGGGCGTTGTGGATGACCTGCAACAGCGTGGTCGCGCCCACTTCGAGGACCGCGCCCGCCGGATCGAGTGTAGAACCGTCGGCCACGAAGAGGACGCCATTGATCCGGTACACGTCGTCCTCGGCACGGAGCGAAATGGTGATGGGCGCGGCCGAAGCGACTTTGCTCCCGTTGCGGTTCGCCTCCGGGTCGATGGTCACGTTGCGGATCACGTCGGGGTCCTGCCGGCGGTCGGCCACCGAGGTGACGGCGGCGGGCCACTCGGCACTCACCGTCCGGTCGGTCGTGCCGAAGTAGAGCAGGTCGATGCCGTCCTCGCCAGGGACGAACGCGCGGCCGAAGCCGTCCGGTGCCGGGTTGGGGATCCAGTCGGTCGGCAATTCAAGCGCGCTCCGCACCCCGGCCTGCTCCGTCACCGCAAGGGCGCCATCGCCGATTTCGACGGTGAGGGTGTTGGCGAGGCGCAGGCTGGAGGAGCCCACGTCGAGGATGCCCCGCGTGATAGTCAGCCGCCCGCCCACCTGGCTCGACGGGCCGACCGTAAGGTCTCTCCCGAGCGTGATGGTGGCCTCCTCGTCGCGCATGAACACTTCGAGGAGGGGGAGAAACGTGTCCGGGAGTTCGTCGCCCGTGAAGTGGGAGGCGCTGCCCGTGTACTTGACCTTGCGCGGCAGGCCGCCGTCGGCGTCGCTGAGGTAAGGCTGGGCGGCGGCCCCTGGGCGGAGCACGCCGTCGCCCCCGTCGCCCCGGTTGATGACCACGGTGGCGGTGCCCCCGGCGTCGAGCAGACCATTGGTAATAACATTGCCCGAGAGGATTTCCAGCGACGTGTCGATCAGGAAAGCGCCGGACGTTTCGTCAATCATGACGTCGGCGCCGGTGGCCTTCTGCACCTGCACGCTCGGAATGGCAACGGATGCGTTGGACCGCAGCGTTTGATCGGCGCCGCCGGAGAAACGCACCTTGCTGCCGAGCGCCTCGTTGGTGTAGGGCGCGTCCAGATTGCCCACCGAAAACGCGTTCGCCGGGGCGTTGAGCTGAAAGACGGGCGCCTCGTCGAAGGCGAAATCGCCTTCGAAGGCCAGGTTGTGGAAGGCGAACGGCGGGTTGTCGAAGTCCAGAAAGAGCCCTGTTGCCCCGTTGGCCAGAAAGTCGCCGGCAATGGTAGAGTAGACCGTGCTGCCGGGCGCGAGGGCGTCGGCCTGGAAGAAAGCACCCTCCACCTGGCAGTTCGTCCCCGGATCATCCGAGTTGTCGAGCACGAGGTCCCCTTCTACCGTGACGGGCGCGAAGAAGAAGACACCGCTCTCGTCGCCGTTACCGCAGATATTGTCTCCGGGAAAGACCTCGCCGCTCGGCCCGGCCACGTCCAGATCCCCCGTAATGGTTTCGAGGGCGTCGAACGCGGTGCGGGCAGCGCCTTCGTTGCGGAAGGAGCCGTTGAGGGTCGTCGTTTCGGTGAAGAAGAGCGCCCCGGCCCTGTTGAACGAGATGCCGCCGTCGCCCGCCTCAGGCAGGGCGAACAGCACGCCCGCATCGGTGATCTTGTTGAAGTCGAGGTTGAGTGCGCCCCCGCCCGTGATGGGGTAGGCGTCGTCGCGCGTATTGGGG
>JAHEMB010000471.1 GCA_024643915.1 Rhodothermaceae bacterium
TGCCGCAGCATCTTCACCCGGTCGAGCAGGTCGCCCTGCTGCCCCGGATCGACGATGGAGATGAGGCCGTAGCCGATCTCCAGTTCGAGGGGGTCGACGAGGAGGAGGTCGGTGGGCGTTATCTCGGGCTCGGACACCTCCGCATTCTCGACGCGCGCGGCCTCGTCGGCCTCCTCTTGCTCGGCGTGCAGGCGCTGCCGGCCCAGGACGAGCGTGGCCCCGGCGAGGCACCAGAAAGGCAGGAGCGGCAGGCCCGGCACGAGGCCGAGAATCCCAAGGAAGCCGCTCGTGATGAGGATCGGGTGCGGCTTCTTAAAGAGCTGCCCCTTCACGTCGCTGGCGAGCGTACCCTCGCCGCCCGCCCGCGTGACGATGATGCCGGCGGCGGTGGAGATCAGCAGGGCCGGCACCTGGGAGACGAGCCCGTCGCCGATGGAGAGGAGGGTGAAGGTGCCGGCGGCCTCGCCGAAGCCCATCCCGTGCTGCCCCACCCCTACGATCAGGCCGCCGACGATGTTGATGGCGGTGATGATGAGGCCCGCGACGGCGTCGCCCCGGACGAACTTCGACGCGCCGTCCATGGCACCGTAGAAGTCGGCCTCGCGCCCCACCTCGCTGCGCCGCGTGCGCGCCTCGCCCTCGTCGATGAGGCCCGCGTTGAGGTCGGCGTCGATGGCCATCTGCTTGCCGGGCAGGGCATCGAGCGTGAACCGGGCCGCCACCTCGGCGATGCGCCCGGAGCCTTTGGTGATGACGACGAAGTTGATGATGACGAGGACGAGGAAGATGATGGCGCCGACGACATAATTCCCGGCCACCACGAACTGCCCGAAGGCCGCGATGAGCGCCCCCGCCTTCGCCTCGCTCAGAATCAGCCGCGTGGAGGCGACGTTGAGCGAAAGGCGGAAGAGGGTCGTGACCAGCAGCAGCCCCGGGAAGATGGCAAATTCGAGAGGGCGCTCGGCGTAGAAGGCCGTCAGTAGCACCGCCAGGCTGATGGTGATGTTGACCGCCAGCAGCAGGTCGAGCAGGAACGCCGGCAGGGGCACCACCATCACCAGCAGGATCGACACGACGCTGGTGGCAATGACGATCTCGCTGCCCGCTGATTTTGCCGGGGTGCCTTTTATGAGCGTGGTTGCCAAAATTGTCTCGGGTTAGCTGTTTGTTAGGGTCGGTGTGTTGAGGGGAGAGCGGGTGAGAAAAAATTCTCCCCTTGCCCACTCACCCTTTCTGCCGTTCGCGGTAAATCTCCGCCAGTACGGCAGCGACGGCGGGGTACAGATCCTCGGGGATCTCCTGCTGCTCCTCCACCGTGTCGTAGAGGGCGCGGGCGAGGGGGCGGTTTTCGACCGTGGGCACGGCGTGCTCGGCGGCGAGGGCCTTGATGCGGAGGGCGCGTTTACGGATGCCTTTGGCGAGGACGCGGGGCGCGCCCGCCTCCTCCGGGTCGTAGCGGAGGGCGATGGCGTAGTGGGTCGGGTTGGTGATGACCACGTCGGCTTTCAGCACGGCGTGATCCAGGCGGGGGCGCCGCAGCCGTTCCCGCGCGACCTGGCGGCGCTTGCCCTTCATGTGCGGGTCGCCTTCTTGCTCCTTCGATTCGTCCTTGATCTCCTTCGCCGTCATCTTCAGGTCCTCCTTCCACTTCCACCGCCCAAAGGCGAAATCGACGCCGGAGAGCACGAGCAAGACGAGGAGGATCTGCACGAGCAAGACGCCGATCCACCCCGCCGCCGTAGCGACGACCGTTTCGAGCGGCAGGGTGTGCAGCATCAGGATCTCGTCGGAGTGCCCGGCGACGGTGAGGTAAGCGAGCGGCGCCACCACGGCAATCTTCGAGAGGGCCTTTGCCGTCTCGAACAGTCCGCGCGAGGAGAAAAGCCTTTTGAGCCCCTGCATCGGGCTGATCCGGTTGCCTTTGGGCTGGAGCGGCTTGAGCGCGACGTTCCACCCCGACTGCGCCACGTTGAACCCGATGCTACCGGCCACGAGCACCAGGAACAGCGGCCCCATCACCCACAGCAGCCGCTCGCCCAGCCCGGCAAAGAGCGAGGGGACGGAGCGGGTGGTGAGGGTCGTCACGGGGGCGGTCACGAAAAGTTCGGACGCCATCGCCTTCAGCACGCCAAAGGCGGCGGGGGCGCCCCAGCCCATCACGCCCAGCCCGGCGAACAGCAGCCCCACCGACACCACCTCGCGCGAGCGGAAGATATTCCCCTCCTCCTTCGCCTTTCGGAGGCGCTGCGGCGTCGCATCAAACTGTTTCTCCTGCCGGTCCGGTTGATCGCTCATGGCGATCTATCAAGAAAAAAGGGTGCCGGAGGCTCAGGAGTGGAGGAGAGGGCGAGTGGGAGATTGGGAGAGTTGGGGAGGCGGAGAGAAGACGGGAGGGGGAGAAGGAGAAAGGTCTAAAAATCCACCCCTACCTTCCCCTTAGGTCTTCCCCGCGTAGGCGGGGATCCAGTACGGATGTCGCAAAACACGGCCCTTCGTAATGCTAATCCTTGTTTCTTGCGAATGGTCAAATCGCGAAGGGAGGGAATTGCATACGCCTGAGAAGCTCCTGTCAACATCCTCATTTGCCAACACGAAGAAAGGAATCCTGGCGCATCGTGCGGCTTCCCTGGATCTCCGCCTTCGCGGGGAAGACAATTTTCTGTGAGCGTATTTGCGCCTTGTGAAAAGAGCAATTCGGATGAAAGAGAGGAAAATTGCGGTGCCGGCGCGGGAAAGCTTTTCCTACGCGAGGGCCTCGACAAGGCGCAGCAGGTCGTCGAGCATGCGGGCGACGAGGTCGGGGACGATGGGGAAGAAGTTCTGCATGAAAAAGACGGCCAGGCCCAGCCCCACGGCCAGCTTCAGTGGCAGGCTGAGCGAGAAGAGGTCCGCCTGCGGCACCACGCGGGCAAAGACGCCAAGCACGAGGTCGATGAGAAAAAGCGTGACCACGAAGGGCGCGGCCAGGCGGAGGGCGGCGGTGAAGAAGTCGCCCGTCCAGGCGAGCAGGAGCGGCCCGGCGGCGGCGAGGTTCGCCCCGGCGAGGGGCACGGCGCGGAACGAGGCGGCGAGCGCCCGCAGCAGGTGGTGGTGCCCGTCGATCAGCAGAAAGACGAGGAGGAACGTGAGCGTCAAAAAGCGCCCAAGCGGGTTCGAGGCGTGCCCCTCTACTGGGTTGTAGACCTGGGCCATGCTCAGGCTCATCTGAAAGCCGGCGATCTCGCCCGCGAACTGCACCGCAAGGAAGATGAACTGTGCCGCGAAGACCAGCACCAGACCCGTGAGGGCCTCCACCCCCACCGCCGCGAGGAGCGCGAACGGGCTAGAGATATGCGCCGGCAGCGGCCCCGGCACGAGCATCGCCATCACATAGGCCAGCAGCACCGCCAGCAGCACCCGCATCCGCACCGGGATGGCCCCGTGGCTGAAGAAAGGCGCCGCCACCATCACCCCCCCGATCCGCACGAAGACGAGGAAGACGGTGAGGAGGTAGGCGGGGTTGAGCATTTTTTAGAGGATGAGTCGAAGAGTTGAAGAGAAAAGGAATCGAAGAGACGACGAATCGACGAGTGCTGTGACTTCAGGCTATCCTCGATTCCTCGATTCCTCGATTCTACCTATTCCTTACTCTTTCATTATTCTGTTTCAGCCTTTTCGGCCAGACACGCAACCAACTTATTCCGGATCAGCTGGCAAAACAAACTGCCATGCAAGGGAAAGTGGCAATCGGCGAACCAATCCTCTTGGACGGCTTTCACAAAGAGAGCACCCAGCGTCCGGTAACAACTGGCACCGTGAGAGGGGCAGATTTCACGGAATGGATCGTGGGAAGCACTTTCTATGATCTGCAATCAAACAGTTCAGTAATGAACCGGTTGACAAACACCGATGGAAAACGTTCTGCAATCTGGACTTTCAGCCAACAGACAGCTTCTTTTTCTGATCGGGGCACAGGATATAATTACACCGAAGATGATTTCTGGGGAGATATGCCGGTTAGCAGAATAGAGGATATCCGGACGGGATGGCCTTCCATACTGCATCTCGGAAATGGCAAAGAGGTAATTATTTGCCATGAGTTTCCTTTGCAACTGTACATGGTATCAAGAGATCAGGTAGGTTC
>JAHEMB010000011.1 GCA_024643915.1 Rhodothermaceae bacterium
AACAGCACACGCCCGCCGAAGCGCTTCCCCAGATTGTCAACGACGAGGCGATGCATGCCTTCGAGTAGAATACACAGAAGAATTGCAAAACCACCGCCTCGGCTCCTTGACCCAGGCGGCGTGGGTCGATATTATACCGTTTATCCCAGCGCAAAACCAACGAAGCATAAGATTCCGTTATGAAAAGCACCCATAAACACCTTGCTATTGCCAGCCTGCTGGCCTGTGCCTTGGCTTGGACCGGCTGCGAGAACGGCGACGATATGGACGACGAGGCGGCTGTCCCCGACACCATGAGCGTGGTCGAAGTTGAAACGACCCGCGCGATGGCCGTGATGCAGCCGACCGAAGGCAACAACGTCAACGGCACGGTGACCTTCACCAAGGAAGGCAACACCATCCGTTTGGTGGCGGATCTGACGGGGCTGAGCGAAGGCGAGCACGGCATCCACATCCACGAGAACGGCGATTGCAGCGCGCCCGACGCCAGCTCGGCCGGGGGCCACTACGCCCCCAACGGCAGCCCCCACGGCGCTCCGAACAATCCCCCCACGGAGCGCCACGTCGGCGATCTGGGGAACCTCCGGGCAAGTGCAGACGGCATAACCAGCTACACACGCGTCGATAGCCTGCTCGCTTTCACCGGCACCAACGACATTATCGGCAAGGCCGTCATCGTCCATCAGGGCCGGGATGACCTGACGTCCCAGCCCAGTGGCGATGCCGGCGCCCGTGTCGCCTGCGGCGTCATCGAGCCCGTCAACGATCCCAATGTGCAGGAAGAAGCTACGGGTGGGAATGCGCTGGAGGACGGCGGCGCTGAGGAATAGCTTTTGTTTTTCCTCGATAGCTGCGAAAAAGGGCGGCCGTTCCTCAGAACGTCGCCCTTTTTCAGTATCCCTGCCGCAAGAAAAATCCTGCAACCGAGAATTCCTGCCGGGTACCGACAGAAGACTTTCTTTCATCCCTTGAATTTGTTAAACTTAGGCTCCATCACGCCCTCCCCCTCCTCAGCAGATGAAGAAGCTCGTTCCGCTTGTTTTTGCCCTCCTCGCTACGGTTGTCGTTGCCCGGTTCGTTTTTTTCGTTGACAAAACCTCGTCCGAGGAGCCAGAGAAAGCTCCTTCCGAATCAGGGTGGGTGCAGCGCACGTTTCCCCATTTCCGCGCCGACACCGACGCTTATCATCAGGCCCTCGAAACCGGCGCGAAGCTGCGCGCTGCTGCCAAGACCAATCCCTTTGGCACGTGGACCCTCGTGGGGCCGACCAACATCGGCGGGCGGATCGTGGATCTCGCCTACGACCCAAAAACGCCGTCCACGATCTACGCCGCGGCGGCTACAGGCGGCGTTTTCAAGTCTATCGACGCGGGCGCATCATGGACGCCCATTTTCGACGAGCAGGCGGTGCTGACGATTGGCGACATCGCGGTCGATCCCGTCGATCCGCAAACCCTGTACGTGGGCACGGGCGAAGCCAACGGCGGGCACAACAACTTTGCCGGCGGCGGCCTCTACAAATCCACCGATGGCGGGGCGACCTGGACCCTGCTGGGACTGGAGGAAACGGTCAGCATCGGGCGCATCCGCATCGATCCGAACAATCCGCAGCGGGTGTACGTGGCTGCGGTGGGCTCCTACTTCGCCCCGACCCCGGCGCGTGGCCTCTACCGCAGCCTCGATGGTGGCGCTACGTGGGAGCAAGTCCTTTACGTCAACAATACGACAGGCGCGATCGACCTCGTGATGCGCCCCGACAACCCAAACATCCTCCTGGCAGCGACATGGGAGCGCGTTCGTACGTATGAGCGGGCGCAGCTTTACGGCGAAGAAAGCGCGATCTACCGCAGCCTCGACGGGGGCGATACGTGGCAGCGCCTCGGCCCGGCCAACGGCCTGCCCGACCCGGACAACCATCGCCTCGGCGACGGCACGGTCACCTTCGGGCGCATCGGCCTCGCCCTGTGCGAGGAGCAGCCGGACGTCGTCTACGCCCTCTACACCGACGGCACGCGCGACCTGGGCCTCTTCCGCAGCGACGACGGTGGTGATACCTGGCGCGACGCCAACCCTGCCCGTAACCTGGGCAGCGGCTTCGGCACTTTTAGCTGGTACTTTGGGCAGGTGCGCGTCCACCCCACCAACCCGGATGAAGTGTACGTGATGGACGTGCAGCTCATGCGTTCCACCGATGGCGGGGCCTCGTGGGAGGTGCAGTCGGGCACGCACGTCGATCACCACGCCCTCGCCTTCCACCCGGAGACGCCCGACCTGGTGCTCAACGGCAACGACGGAGGCCTGGCCCGCTCGACGAACGGGGGCCGGAGCTGGCAGCGCCTCGCCGATTTGCCGGTGACGCAGTTCTACGAAATCGGCTTCGATGCCACCGACCCCGGTCACATCCTCGGCGGGACGCAGGACAACGGCACCATCCGCACCAAAACTGGCAGCCTCGACTGGCACCGGATCCTCGGCGGCGACGGCTTCTACGTGCTCGTCGACCCGGAGGACCCGCGCACGATCTACGCAGAATCGCAATGGGGCGCGTTGCAGAAATCCACCAACGGCGGTGTCTCGTTTCGCACGGCCACCCTCGGCATCAACTTCTCCGAGAAGACGAACTGGTCGACGCCGGTCGTGATGGACCCGAACAGCAGCAGTGTGCTCTATTACGGGACGAGCCGCCTCTACCGAACGACCAGCAAAGCCAGCTCCTGGGCCCCCATCAGCGGCGACCTGACGCGCGGGCTTGGCACATCGATGCTGGGCTCCATCACCACCATCGCCGTGGCTCCGACCAACTCGAACGTGATTTATGTGGGGACGGATGACGGCAAGGTGTGGGTGACAAGCGATTACGGCATCACCTGGGCGGACGTCACAGGCGACCTGCCCTTCCGCTGGGTCACCCGCGTCGTGGTCGATCCGACGGATGAGAACATCGCCTACGTCACCTTTTCCGGCTTGAAATGGCTGGATGCCCAACCACACGTTTTCCGCACGACGAACGGGGGGCAGTCCTGGGAGGATATCTCGTCCAACCTGCCGGATGCGCCGGTCAACGCCCTCGCCATCGATCCGCTCAATCCCCAGGTGCTATTCGTAGGCACCGACGTGGGCGCTTTTGCCAGCCTCGATGGGGGCGCCGTTTGGCAGCCGCTCGGCGAGGGCCTTCCTGCCGTCACGGTCCTCGACCTCAAGATCGACCCGACGACGCGCCGCCTGTTCGCCGGCACGCATGGCCGCTCCATGCACGTCCTCGACCTCTCGGGACTCGTCGTCACGGTAGATCCCGAGCAGCCTGCGCCGGAATCCCTCGTGCTGAAGCCCGCCTTCCCCAATCCTTTCGCTGCACGGACGACGCTGCGGTATAATATGCCAGATGCGGCCACGGTCCGCCTGGAGATTTACGACATGCTGGGGCGCCGTGTCCGCATCCTCAACGCTGCGCCCGCTGCCGCCGGATTGCACGCTGTCACCTGGGACGCGACCGACAACGCGGGGCGGGCCGTGGCCGCCGGCACGTACTTCGCCCGCCTCGCCGTGGCAGGCCCCGACGGCCCGCGCCTCCGTACGGCATCGCTGACGGTAGTCCGCTGACGAGGGCGCGCTGGCGGGAGCAAACGCAAAGCTGGCTGGTTTTTCTCTGGAACCGATCCTACCCGGCTATGCCTCCTTTCCAACACCTCCGCCTTCTTTCGCTGCTGGCACTCTGCCTGCTCCTGGCTTCCTGTGCTGGGAGCCGTGAAACCGCGCCGCCGGAGCCGCCGCCGCCTGATGACAGCCCCCCTGCGGATCCCACGCCAGTCACGCGGACGATGCAGGGCTTCCGCATCCAGATCCTGACCACCCCCGAAAAGCAGACCGCCGACTTCCAGGTTGAAGAGGCGCTGGGTTGGCTCGGCGACCTGAGCCGCCGCCCAACCGGCCTCGAAAGTGCCGAGGAGGCGCCCGTCTACCTCGCTTGGAAGCAGCCGTACTACCGCGTCCGCCTGGGCAATTTCGCCACGCGCGACGAAGCTCAGCAGGCCCTCTATCTCGTCGGGGAGCGCTTCCCCGAAGCCTTTATCGTTCCGGACACTGTCATTGTCACACGCTGAGCAGCCGAACGCGATCCCTTGCCGAGCGTATAGGGATGGTATGGTTTTAGGAGCTTCCCGACGCTTTTTCCTGTCGCATGTCAACGCCTTCCGCTCCCGCTTCCGACGCAGCGCTTTTGGGGAAGGACGAGACGCCCCGCATCGTGGCGATCCACCCGCTCCTCAATAGCGGCCCGGCCCTGGTGCGCATCTACCAGCGGAGCGAGGATTTTGCCGAGGTGCTCGAGCGCGAGGAGCCATTCTTCCCCTTCTTCTTCCTCTCCGATGCGAAGCTGCTCAGCGGATTCCCGCGCGAGCAGTACCAGATGCAGGCGTTGCAGGGCGAGAATTTCTACCGGTACGTGGTCGTTTTCCGTACCTGGGGCACCTACTGGGATGCGGTGCGCCACATCGAGCGTGCTGTGGACAGCCGGGAGCGCCGGCCCGAGGAGTTGTACCTCATCAATAACCCGGTGCAGCAATATCTGACCCAGACGGGCCGCACCTGCTTCCTTGGCATGACCTTCGACGAGCTGCACCGCCTCCAGCTCGACATCGAAGTAGCCACCGACCATAGCTTTCCGAACGCGGAGCGGCGCGAAGATGCTGTCATCATCGTCTCGCTCTCTGACAACCGGGGTTGGCGGCGGCTGCTCGATACCCGCGCCGTCTCTGAGCGCGTGCTGCTGGAAGAATTGGTGCGTGTGATCCGGGAAAAGGACCCGGACGTGATCGAAGGGCACAACATTTACCAGTTCGATTTCGCCTACCTAATGAAGCGGTGCGAACTGCACGGCGTGCCCTTCGCGGTGGGTCGCGACGGGTCGGTGCCGCGTGTGTTTGATTCGTCGATGCGTTTTGCCGAGCGGACGATTGATTTTCCTGCGCTCGAAATCGCCGGGCGGCACGTTGTCGATACGTATTTCCTGGTGATGGGCTACGACGTGTTCAAGCGGAACATGCCGGGGTACGGCCTCAAGGCCGCCGCCCGCCACTTCGGCTTCGCGCCCGAGAGTCGGACGTACGTCGACGGCGCAGACATCGCGCGGGTGTGGCGGGAGGACCCGGAGCGCCTGCTCGCCTACGCCCTCGACGATGTGATCGAGACGGAGCGGCTGGCCCGCCACCTCTCGGGCTCCACCTTCTACCTCACCCAGATGCTGCCGATGCTCTACGGCCAAGTGGCCCGCACCGGACCGGCGGCGAAGATCGAGGCGCTCTTCGTGCGCGAGTACCTGCGGCAACGGCACAGCCTCCCCCGTCCCGAGTGGGGCAGCCAGGCCGTCGGCGGCTACACCGACGTCTTCGTCACCGGCGTCGTCGGCCCCGTCGTCTACGCCGATGTGGAGAGCCTCTACCCGTCGATCATGCTCAACTATGACGTCCGTCCAAAGGACGACGCCCTCGGCCTCTTCCCGGATCTCCTCCGCCGCCTCACCGCCCTCCGCTTCGCCGCCAAGGACGCCATGCAGACCGCCGCCACCGACGAACTCCGCGGCGAGTTGGACGCGCGGCAGAGTTCCTATAAAGTCCTGATCAACTCATTTTACGGAAATCTGGGGTTTGGCCTGGCCGCTTTCAATGATTTCGCCGAGGCCGACCGCGTGGCGGCGACGGGGCAGGACATCTTGCGGCAGATCATCCGGCTCATCCGGCGCGAGGGCGGCAAGGTAGTCGAGGTCGATACCGATGGCGTGCTGTTCATCCCCCCCGAAGACGTGCGCAGCGCGGAGGCCGAGCGGGCGTTCGTTGAGAAGCTCAATGAGGAGATGCCCGAGGGCATCCGCATTGGCTTCGACGGGCGTTTTCGCACGATGCTCTCGTACAAGAAGAAGAACTACGCCCTCCTGACCTACGACGGCCACCTCAAGTACAAAGGCTCCTCCCTTGTGGCGCGCTCGAACGAGCGGTTCGGGCGGCGCTTCGTGCGGGAGGCCATCCAGCGTCTCCTCGATGAGGACATCCAGGGCCTCCACGATCTCTATGTGGAAACGCGGCAGCGCATCATCGATCACGACTGGAAAGGGGTAGAGCGTTTCTCGCGAACCGAGACGCTCAAGGACACGGTCGAGCAATACCTCGATGACGTGGAGGCGGGCCGCCGCACCCGGGCCGCTGCCTACGAACTCGCCATCGCTCGCTCTCAGGAAACGGGCCAGCCTGTCCGAAAGGGGGACCGCATCAGCTACTACGTCACTGGGACCATCGCCAGCGTCACAACCTTCGAAAACAGCCGCTTGACCGACGCCTGGGACCCGGCGCGCCCTGATGAAAACACCGCTTATTACCTTAAGCGATTGGACGAATTCGCCCGCAAGTTCGAGCCCTTTTTTTCGGAGCACGACTTCCGCCTGATCTTCTCGCCCGAAGACTTGTTCGGCTTTTCGCCTAACGGTATTGCCATTCTCTCGCACGAACGCAATATTGAAGACGTCGAAGATGAAGTGCCGTTCTGATGCAGGATTACGATCCCAGCCGGTTCACAACCTATCTATGCAACCTCGGCTTTGAGGGCGTGGCGCACCCGCGCGGCGCGTTGCTGCCGCATCTTACTGGCGTGGCCCGGATGCTGGCGCGCTGGGAGCGACCGGAGCAGTAGGTTCGGGCCGGCTTTTCCCATTCGATCTACGGCACCGAAGGCTTCCCACAAGCCACCCTTGCGGTCACCCGTCGCCCTGAGCTTCGATCGCTGAATGGCCCAGACGTGGAGCGACTCGTGTATCGCTACTGCGCCCTCAGCTACGCATCCCACCAGAAGGCGGTGGACGAAGGCGTCGCGTCGCTATGGGATCGGTTTCACGGCGAGGAAATGATGCTTTCGGGAGCTGAATTTGAAGCGACTCTTTGGATTAAACTGGCAGATGCCGCCGATCAGGCAAGTGAGGAGACACGCCGCAGCCGCTTTTTCTGAGAGGTGGCCGAGCGGCTCGGGGCGCAAGCCTTCCGGCGGTGGGGCGAAATCTCGGCGCTTTGAGGCCGGGCGCGTTTGCATTCGCCGTCGCGCCGGGCTAGATTCTGCTACAAGCCGTTCTCGACCCCTCTCCCGAAGGAGACGTTGCGATGAAAGCAACCACCCCCAATCCGATCCTCCGCGAGGCGATCATGGAGGTGGTGGAAAACCAGCTCCGCGACGACGATCCGCCGGAGACGCGGCAAACGTACCAGCGTTTGCGGCGCAACGGCTACGGCAAGCAGGAGGCGATGCGGCTCATCGGCCTCGTCGTCGCCTCAGAATTTTTCAGTATCATGAACGAGGGCAAACCGTTCGACCAGCAACGGTTCGTCTCCCGGCTGGCGCAACTCCCGAGGGCACCCTGGATGGACGAGGAGGCATGACGCCCTTTTCTTCACTTCTTACAACACCGGCATGAAGATATTCCGATTCCTTTTCCTGCTTCCTTTCCTCGCGGCCCCGCTCCACGCCCAGGAGCTTCCCCCCGACAAACGCGCCGCGCTCGACGCCGCAGAAGCCCTCAGCGACGAGGTGCACCACCTGTCGATGACACTGTGGGATCTTTCGGAAACGGCGATGCTGGAGGATCGCTCGGCAGCCCTGCTAGTCGACGCGCTCGAGGCGGCGGGCTTCTCGGTAGAGCGCGGCGTGGCAGGGATGCCCACGGCGTTTGTCGCTCGCTATGGAGAGGGCGCGCCGGTCATCGGCATCCTGGCCGAGTACGATGCCCTGCCCGGCGTGGGCAATGCGCCCGTGCCGGCGCGGCAGGCCCGCGACGACGGTATGACGAGCGGACATGGTTGCGGGCACAACCTTTTCGGCGCGGCCTCAGTGGCCGGGGCCATCGCCCTCAAACAGGTGATGGAAGAACGCGGGCTGGTCGGCACCCTTCGCCTCTACGGCACACCCGCCGAGGAGACCGTAGTAGGCAAAGTCTACATGGCGCGCGATGGGCTGTTCGACGACCTCGACGCCGCCATCGACTGGCACCCGGCGACGGAGACGAAGGTGAAGAACCAGAAGGGCCGGGCGATGAACAACTTCACGGTCGAGTTTTTCGGCCAGGCCGCCCACGCCGCCGCCGACCCCTGGAACGGCCGCAGCGCCCTCGACGCGGTGGAGCTGATGAACTACGGCGTCAACCTGATGCGCGAGCACGTCAAGCCGACGACGCGCCTGCACTACGTCATCCCCAACGGCGGCGAGGCGCCCAACGTGGTGCCGGAGTACGCCAAAGTCTGGTACTACGTCCGCGACATCGACCGGCCTAGCGTGGAGAAGCACTACGCGCGCCTGTTGCAAATTGCCGAGGGCGCGGCGCTGGCGACGAACACGGAGCACAAGGTTCACCTCATCACCGGCGTCCACGAATACAACCACATTCGCCCCCTTCAGGAGCGCGTGCAGGCCAACCTTGAAAGCGTCGGCCCGCCCGCCTTCGACGAGGGCGAGCAGGACTTCGCGAGGCGGTTGCAGCGGCACCTGAGCATCGAGGAGAAAGGCTACGCAACGACGGTCGAAGCTCTCGCCGACACCCTCGAAGCACCCTCCGGCGGCTCGACAGACGTAGCCGAGGTCAGCTATATCACGCCCACGGTGGGCTTCCAGGTGGCCACGGCGGCGCAGGACGTGCCCTGGCACAGTTGGGCCACCACCGCTTGCCACGGCACCACAGCGGGGATCAAAGGCGCCGTGGTGGCCGCCAAAGTCATCGCCCTCACCGGCATCGACCTGCTGACGGATGCCGATCTGCTGCGACGGGCGAAAGAAGTGTTCTTACAACAGACGGGCGGCGCGGTCTACCAATCGCCTCTCCCGCCCGGCCAGCCGCCGCCGGTGCCGGAAGGCACGGAATAAAATCCAATTGTTCACAGGTCCCAATCAAGGTTATGACTACCGCTTCTTGAGGGCGACGTTGCCAACGCCGGAGCGCATCGTCAGTTCGGGGCCACCGCCGTTGATGCGGCCCTCGAAATACTGGCGCATCCATTTCCCCTCCACTTTCAGCGCGAAGTCACACTCGGCCGAGCCAACCTGGGCAACGGCGTCGACGTTGACGCCGATGCGGGGGTCGAGGTAGACCGTCACGTTGCCGGCCCCAGATTCGAGGCTGGAGTCTTCTTTCGGCTGCCGCGCGATCTCGGCGGCGATATTGCCGGCACCGCTCTGCGCCTGCACCGCACCCATCACACCGGCCAGTTCCACGTTCCCCGCCCCCGTCTTGGCCTCGACGCGCCCATCGACCCGGTCCACCTCGATGTTGCCCGAGCCGGAAGTGATGCGCACCGAGCCACCGATGTCGCGCAGCGCAATGTTGCCGGCGCCTGTCTTGCCCTCCACATTCCCTTCCAGATCCTGCACTTGCACGTTGCCCGCACCGCTGGAAAAGTCAAAATTGTAGCGAACGGGGACGCGCACGATAACGTTAATCTTCATGCGATCCTTCCCGCGCCAGCGCCCCCAGAACCCCTTGTCTCGATTCTTGTCGATGCGCGATTCCAGCACGATGTCATTGCCGCGCTGGTTGAAAGCCAGGTCGTGCTGGTCGAAGTAACGCTGGGCGTCGTCGCGGTTTTCGACTTTGGCGATGCGGATCACCTCGATGGTCAACTCGCCGCCGCGCACCGATTGCACCTCAACGTTGCCCTGGTCCATATCGACGAAAAGCGTACCGCCCGAACGAACATTGAACGTGCGCCGGACGGTATCCTTAACGTCAAAAGAGCGGGCCTGCGCGACGCCTGCGGTGAGGCAGAGCAGGAGGGCCGCGAGGCCCCACGTCATGGCGGTGTGCTGTCGATTCATCGTAATGCCTTCGGTGGAGTGGTGGGACTGCATCGCGTTACGGGAGACACCTCCCCCGGTTGCAGATCTCGCGCTTGCCATGCCTCCTCCCCAAGAACTTCAAGGTGGCGTGCCCGCTCGTTTGACCGTGTTGCAATGATGCCGGCTCGCCCGGATCCCCGCCCTGCACCACCCCACTACAACCAAGCAGCACCCTGCGAACCATCTACTAAAAGCCCTTTGCCATCATGTACCGCTTTACGATGGAGACGGACGTTATGAAGGATACGAACGAACGCCAGCTCGCCACGGCGGGCATCACGCGGGATGAGAACTTCGCGCAACGCCTCCGCGACACCGGCACTTTCGACGAAGACGAGACGATTGATCGCCTGGAGAATGAGGCGCCCGGCAGCACCGAAGGGGCCGTGGAATACGCGCATATTTTCATCCATGCGCCCACACGCGTCTGGCTCAACGTCGAGGTGCATATGGTGACGGACGAAGTGCTCGCCCGCATCGAAAAGCCGACCGCTTAGCGCCAGGAGGTCAATTCATCGTCGCCTCGGTGATGCCGAAAGGAGGCAGGCTTTCCTCCAGCGCCGTGAGCGGCACGATAACCCGGTCTCCCTCACGGTGGGGCGTGCCGAGGCATTCACCCGGGCGCAGCAGGCCTTCGATCTGTCGGAGGAGCCGCAGCGCCTGCCGGTGTGTACTTTCTTGCTCCCGCGTCTTCGAGCGGTCGATCTTGGGTGGATTGACGATCATGACGGGACCTCACCGGGGAAAGTGAGCGGGGGGGTGGACTGAAGATACGGAGCGTGCAGATGGAAAGGGGCGAATTCGGCAGAAAGATCAAGAGGGCTCCTTCTCCGCCCCTCCTCTCTAGCTCCTCCGGTCGAGGCCATTATACGCCGTGGACGCCTTACCGTCTGACGGGCGCCGCCGCCTGCCGCTGCCGGGAGAGGTTGGATGAATCTGTAGGGCATTCTCCTATGCCCGAAAAACCAGGAGAATCGTACCACGCAACGGCCCCGACCCTTGAATCTGAGATGCTTACCGAATACCTTGTATCCAACGCCGATGCCCACCGTCTTCCCGTCATTTCCACGTCATAACGAGGGCCGCCATGAGAACGCTTACCAGCCTGCTATCCGCCGCCCTTTTACTTCTTTTTGCCGGCACCGCAGACGCGCAAGACCGTGACAACCCGCTGCGCGGATCGTGGCGCTTGATTGCGCAACAGGAGGTGTATGTCGATACCGTGATCGTGCGCCAGAAAGTGGATCCGTCGACCAAAATCCTCAACGACTCGCACTTCGCCTTTGGCTTCCAAGCGGCAGACGGCGAAACAGTCGTGGCCGGCGGCGGTCGCTACTCGCTCAAAGGCGACTCGTACATCGAGCACATCGAGTACCACTCCTCGCCTATCCTCGTGGGCCGGGACATCGAGTTTAAGGTGAACCTGGATGGTAACAAGTGGCATCACAGCGGCCAGATCGGCGACTTCCGCCTCGAAGAGGTGTGGGTGCGCCTCGATAGTGACGGCGTCCCCGTCGCCGACAGCGACTCCGGCGGCACACCCTGATCAGGCTGCGAAGATCACACACGGAGCTATTTGTGGCACGGCCCCTCGTTCAGGAGGGCGAGGAGGCAGCCTGTCGCTCCCGCGCCGGCCTCAGCCCTCCACCTCCGACGCGCCGTTCGTAGGCTGCGGCACACTGCTCACCGGTTCTTGCTCGGCGCGCCGAGCGGCGGCTGCCTGCGCCTCCACCTTCTCCGCCTGCTCCTCCTCGGCCCGCTCGATACTCTCGTCGAGGAGCTGACCGGCAATGTGGAGAAAGTCCCGCTCGGTGACAAGGCCAACGAGTTGGCCGTCTCGCACGACGGGGAGGGCGCCGATGCGGTGGTCGCGCATCAAGGCGATGGCGTCGCGGTTAAGGGTTTCGGGACGGACGGAGATGGGGCTCTTTATCATGATCTCCTTAACAGGCACGCCCTCTTCTCCTTCCTTCGACGGCCCGTGCTCGGCAAGGTAGCGCAGCACGCTCCGGTGGCTGACGAGGCCGACGAGTTTATGCTGATGATCCTCGACCAGCACGTGGCGCAGGCGCTGCCAGTCCATGAGGGTCGCCACAAACTCCACCAATTCATCCTCATCCACGGTAAAGAGGTCCGTGGTCATGTAATGCTCCACGCGCGTGGTGTGGAGGCGATTGGCGAGGGAGGCGTCGTGGAAGTTGGCGAGCGGCCATTCGTGGATAGGCTTCCCCTCTTTCTGCCGCTCAACCATGGTCGAGACGAGGGCCGTCAGTCGCTCGGCGCGAGACCCGTACTTCTTCATCTTCACGAGTGAATCGAGCTGCCACTGGGCGCCGTTCTGCCCAGAGCTCACCCGGGCCTCGATGACGCCGAGGAGGCGATCGATATCGGGAGCATTGATCCCGGAGCCTTGTAGCCCTTTCCGCGCGAGCGGAAGCAACTCCTCGCCGATCAGCTCAGGCGCAGCCACGCGGCGGCCGTCGAGCCAGGTGAACTGGGCGCCGAGACCCAACCGAGACGCGCCGATGAAGTTGTTCTTGGCATCGTCGAATTCCATCACTTTGGAGATATCCTCGAACTCGCCCGCAAGAGCACAGACGAGGCCGAACCAAAACGCGGCATTAGCAACAGCATCGAGCGCCGAGGGGCCAGAGGGCAGGATGCGGTTTTCGATGCGGAGGTGCGGCTTGCCGTCGGTGATGCCGTAACAGGCCCGGTTCCAGCGGTACACCGTCCCGTAATGCAGCTGCAGCGCTTTCAGCGAGGGAATATCGCCCTGCTTGAGCGTGTCGAACGGATCGTCGAGGCGGCCCGCTGTTAGGAGCACGCGGAAGCGGGAGATGTCCTCTTTGTAAATCTCCAGCACCGACTTCTTCACCCAGCTCGAGCCGAAATGGACGCGCGGCGCCATCTCGCGCAGGTAGAGGTTGCTGCTGCGCGTATCGACGGCCTGCTGGAAGAGAGCGATACGCGTCTCCTGCCACAGCCGCTTGCCGAAAAGAAGCGGCGAGTTGACGGCAGCGGCCAGCACGGGCGCGGCCACGGCCTGCGAGATGTTGTAGTAGTGAGCGAACTCCTCCGGCGCCACCTGAAAGTGTGTCTGGAAGCTGGTGTTGCAGCCCTCCAGCATGATCGTGTCGTGCTTGACGAAAAGCTCGTCTACGCCCCGGATCTGGAACTGGGCGGGGCCGCCCCGCAGCCGGTTGAGCGCATCGTTGAGGGCGAAGTAACGGGGCTTGGGCGTCAGGTTGTCGAGCGTCAGGTCGGAGATGTGGATCGTCGGCAGAATGCCGGTCATGACAATCTCCGCCCCGACTTTATGGGCGAGGGCGCGTGTATGCACCAGCATCTCGTTCAATTCGCGCTCCATCGCACCGAAGCAGTCGGCCTCGAAGACATGGGGCGTCATGTTAAACTCGAGGTTGAAGCGCGTTAGCTCGGTCACTAACCGCTCATCGGTATTGTGTTCGAGCACCTCCATAGCGAGGTGCGCAGGGTGGCACTGCTCGTCGATGAGAAACAGCTCTTGCTCGGCTCCGACGCGGCGCACGTCCCCCTCGAACATCCCCTCGTTGAGCATGTGCTCCATTGCGCGCACGTCTTGGATGAGGGTGCGGGTAAACTCCCGCATCGATGATTCGTCCCGGATCTCCTTGACGTTTTGTTCACCCATGGTGCTTTCCTCGGCTAGGTCGCAGCTTTATCTCGAATGAGCGAGCCCCCCTACAGGGCAGGCGAAACGCCCACGGACGCCCTGTATCGGCAAGATCCTAGTGCTCTGTTCGACAACTCGCTCGGGGGCTGCACGCGGCCCCCGCCTTGCCCAGCGCGACAGAGCACCACAGTCGCCAACCCGCCCAGTTATCGAACAGAGCCTAGGGTCCAGGGTAACACGGAACCAGCTAAGAGTCAACCGGGCGGCCCTGCTGCATCCAACGAAAGCAAGCAGAACGGGTTATAAATTACGATTTCGTGCCGAAGCGAACCTAAACACGGATCGCTGACAATAAAACACGCTTCTATTCTCTTCGCAGAATTATATCGCACCAAGGAGGCGGCGGATGAATCTTAGGGAGATGAAAGCCGGGTCTCCATTGAAAGGAACACAATATGAGCGCGCTCAGGAACGGCTTGTTCGTTGCTTTTCGCGATGAACGCTTGCTATCTTTTGACCCGCCCTTTTTCATTCGTAAGAGGATTGCCATATCGTTGTTCGGCCTTATCTACAGCAGTTCCGCATTACGTCCGATGATGCAGTAGGACATTGAGGACATTCTGGCCGCCTCCCGGCCCTACAACAAGGCGCACGGCATCACCGGGATGCTGGTCTACCATAATGGGTCCTTCCTGCAATACCTGGAAGGGCTGAAGAAAGACGTCTTTCGCCTCTACAGCGAGCGCATCTCCTACGACGCTCGGCACACAGCACTAAACTAACCATCTGGTACGACCTGCCGGTCGAGACCCGCCTTTTCTCTGCCTGGAAGATGGCGGCGCACCAGTATCTGGCGTCGGAGCGCCTCCGCACCCTGGGTGTCGTAGACGTGGACGCTCTTCTCGAGGAAGAGCAGGCACTCATAACGATGGCCAAGGCCGACCACGCGTTGCCCCTCCGTCTCATCCAATCGTTCTGCAGCCAGTCGAGCTATCGCTAAGGCCCTCCCACGAGGCAAATTTTCCCTTCACGAAGCGCCTCTCAGTCGCCGCGCGGCTTGTTCAATCCCCGCGTCTCCCTCCCCGACCTACGTCCCCATCTCTTCCGGGTCGCGGTTGAGGAGGCCCTGCTTTTTGAAGTAGATCATCGTCGTGTCGAGGGTGCCGTGGCGCATGCGCTGCTTGACCTCTTCCAGGGGCATGCCGTCGTTGAGCCAGAGGAGGGCGGCGGTGTGGGTGAGGCTGTGGGGCGAGACGCCGCGCCGCTTGAGGCCCGCTGCCTTGAGGTGCCCGTTGATGCGGCTGCGCACCGAGCGCGTGTTGAGCCGCTCCCCCGCGCTCCGGTGCCCGTGCGAGACGAAAAGCGGGTCCTCGGGACGGATGCGCCCGCGCGTATCGAGGTAGAGCCGGATCTTGTCCATCACGGGCGGATCGACAGGCACCTGCTGATCCTTGACAGTGTGGCCCTTGCCCTGCACGCGCAGGTACCAGCCCATGAGCGTCTGCTCCAGATCTTTCAAGTTGGCGCGGACGATCTCGATCTCGCTCAGGCCCCCAAAAAGCATCAGGTAGATGATGGCCTGGTCGCGCTTGCCGATCTGCGAGGCGGCGTCGAGGCTCTTGAGGAGCTGGTCGATATCGGTTTTGGTAAGGACGGCCCGCGAGTGACTGCCGGGCCGGCGGTTGCCTTTCACCGCTCGCGCCGGATTTTCTGCGAGCAGGCCGATGTCGACGAGGTACTGGCAGAGGCGGCGGAGGGCCGTCAAGTAAGTGGAGACGCTCACCTGGTGCAGCCCGCGCGTCTCCATCAGGTATTTCTTGTACGCCTGCACCCCCTCCACGTCGAAGCGGAAGCGGCCCTTTTGCAAGACGAACCACCGCTCAAACTCGTTGAGGGAACGCCGGTAGGTGCCCACCGTCTGCGGGCTTTTCTCTTTCAGGTAGTCGGTCAGAAATTCTTTGAGCCGCTGCTCCAGCTCGCCCAGGCTCAGCTTCAGCCCCGCTCCGTTGGTGTCTGCCATCGCTCTTCTCGCTCACGCGTCGGATGCCCATGAAAGCGCCCTGCGTCAACGACCCGAAACGGATAACGGGCCATCGACTGCCAGGGCCAACCCCTGACAATCAACGACCCGTTCGGGACTTTGTCAATAACGGTCTTAATTTTTCTACGTCAGAAGGCCGCTAAATCGAGGAAACGACGCATCAAGAGGAAACGACGAATCGAGGAACGCTTTCCTTCAGCCTACTTCGTCTCTTCGGTTCGTCGATTCCCCGGCTCTCCGACTCTCAAATATCCCCGTTCGGATCGTAGGCTTCGAGCACCTCGACGAACTTCTGGAGGAAGGACGCCCCCATCGCACCGTCAATGATGCGGTGGTCGTAAGAGAGCGAGATGTACATCATCTGCCGGATGGCGATGAGGTCGCCCAGCGTCGGGTCCTCCACCACGACGGGGCGCTTCTTGATGGCGCCGGTGGCGAGGATGCCCACCTGCGGCTGGTTGATGATGGGCGTTCCCATGAGCGAGCCGAGCGAGCCAATGTTAGTGACGGTGAACGTGCCGCCCTGCAACTCGTCCGGCTGGAGCTTTTTGGTGCGCGAGCGCTCAGCCAGGTCGGCGGCGGCGTGCGCCAGGCCCACGAGGTTTTTCTGCCCGGCGTCGCGGATGACGGGCGCTACCAGCCCCGTCCGCCCGATGGCCACGGCAATGCCGACGTGGAACTCGCGCTTGAGGAGGATGCGCTTTTCCTCCACTGAGGCGTTGAGGATGGGGTGCTCGCGGAGGGCTTCGACGGCGGCCTGGACGAAGAAGGGCGTGAACGTAAGGCGGACGCCCTCGCGTTCGAGGAAAGGCTCTTTGTTGCGCTCGCGGAAACGGACGAGGTTGGTCACGTCGGCTTCGGCGAAGGAGGTGACATGCGCCGAAGTGGCCTTGGAGCGGACCATGTGCTCGGCGATGATCTGCCGCATCCGGTCCATCTCGATGATCTCGACGCGGTCCCCACCGGGGCCGGCCTCGGCAGGCGCGGGCGCACTCGGGC
>JAHEMB010000012.1 GCA_024643915.1 Rhodothermaceae bacterium
GCAGAAGGCGGCAGAGGCTGAAGCGCCTGCCGCGCCGCCCGAGCCCACGACGGAGGAAGTACTCCTCGCCGAGATCCGCGACCTGCTCAGGAGCCCGGGTCGCTCTACCACCGTCTGACGGATGCGGGGAAGGGAGGGTGGTGAGGCAGGGAAGCTAGAGCGTGAAAAAAGCGTGAGGGGAGACTTCCCTTTCTTCGGCTCCTCGGTGCTTCGCCTCTTCGGTTCATCCTCCCTTCCCTTTTCTTTTAAGCAATGTTTAATCCGCCCAAGGCAACCTCTCCGGCGCCGTGCGTTGGATAGAGGATCTTCGTCGCTCCGCTCGATGCACGAGCCTAGAGTGACAGGAATTCTCTAGGCGCATCATGCGGCCTTTCCTGTACCGGGCGTCGTTCGTGTTGCTGCTGATCCTGATGCTGCTCGGCAGTCGGGCGTCCGCGCAGCCGTCGGTGACGGAAGCGACCACGCCCGTGCTGAGCGCGTGGGCCGCACCTCCTGCTGCGGCGGTGCTCGATGTGCAGCCGGTGCGTGTGCCGCCGCCGCCCGAACAATTCCGGCCCGGCCCCCTCGACCGCGTTTCGCCCTCAACGGCTGCTGCGGTTGCCGCGTCGGCACCTGTGGTTTTCGATACGACCGGTCCTGCGTCGGCCTCCTCCCATCCTGCCGCGCCGCGCCCGCTCTACGACGTTCTCCTCGTCTATCGCCTCTGAGCCGATCTCGGCCCGGGCCGGCGTGCCCTGACGCACGCGCCCTTCTCTTCCCCTGATGGTTGCCCTTCGCTGACGGTGTCTTCGAATGAAGCGCCGGTAGGACGCTCTTATCCCGGCAACCTCCCTTCTTCCGAGATCGATTCTACCAGGAGACTACCATGAAAACGACTTCGCCGGTTCTCAAACCCGTCCGTGTGCCCGTCCACCAGAAAGCGCGTCCTCAGCCCCCGAAGAAAGACAAGGCGACGCTCTTTTCCTTCTACTTCCTGATGGGTGTGCTGGCCCTTGGGTTGCTCTACTTCCTCTTCCTACCCTTCCTCATCTGACGAGCATCCGCATGGAAACCCTGATCTTCGTCGGAATCGTGTTGGGTCTTGCCGGCTTTTTCCTCTACGGCACCGCGTTCCCAGAGCGGTTCGAGGCGCGCCGGGTTTCAGCGCCGCCGGTGGCGCCTCGCGTGAAAGGAAAGAAGAAAGCGCTGGCGTGAGGCGGCTTTGGTGGCCAAGAATGAGAGGGGGTGGAGGCGTGCTTCCCTCCCCTTTCTTTTGGGAAAGGCTTCTCAATCGCGCCGTAGATGAAGGGCAGCGGGCGATGCAGCGGCGGTCTCCGTCTCTTATCTTGTTCTCAATTCCTTCGGGAATGGCTAAGCCATTTCGCATTCCGCATTCCGAAATCTGCAATCGAACATTGGAACTGGTCATTATTGCCGCCGTGGCGGAGGAGAACCGGGTGATCGGCAAAGACAAAGATTTGCCGTGGCACCTCCCGGAGGATCTCAAGCGCTTCAAGCGCCTCACCACGGGATATCCGCTTCTGATGGGGCGGCGCACGTTCGAGTCCATCCTCCACCAGTTCGGCGGCCCCCTCCCGAACCGCCGCAACGTCGTCCTGACCTCGCGCGGGGCCCTGCCGGATCACCCGGAGGTGGAGACGTACGCTTCGGTCGAGGCGGCGCTGGCGGCGCTGGCGGGGGAGGCGCGCGTCTTTATCGGCGGCGGCGAGGCCATCTACCGGCAGTTCCTCCCCCGCGCCGACCGCCTGGAACTGACGTTGGTGGAGGGCCGCTACGAAGGCGACACGCATTTCCCGCCCTTCGAGCACCTCATCGGTCCAGTCTTCGAGAAAACGGAGGAGGCGCCGCGCGACGGCTACCGCTTCGTCACCTTCGCGCGCAAAATTACACCCTCCGGGTAAGCTCCAAATTTCAAACTCCTATTGGTGCCTTCGATGACGCTTGGCACTTGGGATCTGGAACTTGGAATTTGGAGCTTGGGATTTCAGCGAGGGGGTACGATGAAAAGGACCTGGTCGCCGGGGAAGACGGGAATCTCGTCGATGAGGGAGCGGATTTGCCCGATGGGATCGGCGACGAAGCGGAGGGGGCCGCCCTGCACCACCTCCGGCGGGATGGTGAATACGTCGCTGCTGTGGCCGCTGACCTGCCCGAGCCGCACCCGGAAGCCGTTGCGCTCCACGTAAACCGTCACGTCGAGCACGTTGCGGTTATCAACCTCCACCGTCGTCGTGGGCGGTCGGTAGCTCTTGCTTGCCTCTTCCGTCGAGCCGCAGGCCGCAACGGTGACAGCGAGGACCATCAGGGCGAGAAGGAGCCAGAGGGGCGTGCGCATGGGATGATGAATGGAGGAATGGAAGTGTGGAAGAAAGGACGGGTAAGAGGATAAGGCCGGAGGAAGTCCGAAGTTTCACACGCCTCACCGTCACGCTTCGCCGTCACGCCTCGCGCCCGTTCGCCCTTGCCTTGGTTTCGTAGAAAGCGCGGATCTTGCGCGTCGCTGCCGGGCCGACGGCCTCTTCGAGCGCATCCGGGGCGGCTTCTTTCACCTTCTTCACCGAGCCGAAAGTGGTGAGGAGCTTGCGGACGGTTTTCTCGCCCACGCCGGGGATGTCCATCAACTCCGAGTGGAGCGTCTTCTTCTGCCGCTGCTTGCGCTGGAACGTGATGGCGAAGCGGTGCGCCTCGTTGCGGATGCGCTGCAAAAGCTGGAGCGAGGCGCTGGCTTTGGGGATGAGGAGCGGGTCCGTGTCGCCGGGAACGAAGACCTCCTCCAGCCGCTTCGCCAGGCCCACGAGGGGGAACTTCCCGTAGGCGTCCACCTGCTTGAGCGCCTCGGCCGCGCTGGAGAGCTGCCCCTTGCCGCCGTCGATGACGACGAGGTCGGGCCAGGGGCCGTTCTCTTCGAGCGTCTTGCGGTAGCGCCGCGCCACCACCTCCCGCATCGACTGGAAGTCGTCGGGCTTGCCTTCCTCTACGGAGCGGATCTTGTAGTGGCGATACTCGCTTTTCTTGGGCCGCCCGTCCTCGAAAACGACGCACGAGGCCACCGTGCCGGTGCCGCCGAGGTGGGAGATGTCGAAGCACTCCATGCGGCGCGGCGGCTTCGTCAGGCGCAGGTCCTTCTGGAGCGCTTCCACGGCGTGTGGTATGCGGTCCTCGCCCCGCTTCTTCTTCTGCAAGCGGAACTCGCTCAGCAGCAACTCCGCGTTCGACTCCACCAGGCGCAGCAGGTCGGCCTTGTCGCCGCGCTGCGGGATTTTCAGGGGGACCTTCTTGCCACGTTCCCTACTCAGGATTTCTTCGAGCGGCTCGGGGCTTTCCGCAGGGGTGCCCAACAGCACCTCGTCGGGGAAGAAGTTGGCATCGGTGTAATAATCTTCGAGGAGGCGCTGCATCAGGGCCTCGTCCGAGGTGCCGTCGAGGCGGCGGAGATACTTGTGGCGGCGGCCGATGACTTTGCCCTCGCGCACCTTGAACAGGACACCGCACGCCACGTCGTCCTCCCGGTCCACACTCAGAGCGAACACGTCGCGGTCGACGAAATCCTGGGTGACGATCTTTTGCTTCTCGGCGTACTTATCGAGGGCGCGGATGCGGTCGCGCAGGGCAGCGGCCTCCTCGAACTTCAACGCGGCGGCGAGGCGCTGCATCTCGTCCTTCAGCAGTTCGGTCAGCTCTCGGGTGTGGCCGTTGAGCAGCTTTTCGATCTGCCGGATGGTGTTGTCGTAGTCAGCCTCGCTCTGGTAGCCCACGCACGGCGCCTTGCAGTTCTTGATGTGGTATTCTAGGCAGGGTTGGTACTTGCCGGCGGCGATGGGTTCGGGGGCGAGGTGGAGATTGCAGGTGCGGAGCTGGAAGAGCGAGCGGATGGTGGCCAGCACCAGCTTCATGTTCTTCACGTCGGTGTACGGGCCGAAGTACTTCGAGCCGTCTCTGCGCAGCCGCCGCGTGGGGAAGACGCGGGGGAAACGCTCGTTCTTGATGCAGATGTAAGGGTAGGTCTTGTCGTCCTTCAGATTGACGTTATAGCGCGGCTTGAGCTTCTTGATGAGGTTGTTTTCGAGGATGAGCGCCTCGGCCTCGGTGTCCGTCACGATCACCTCCACGTCGGCGATCTTGGAAACGAGGATGCGCAGGCGGCCTTCTCGGGGGCGGCTCTCGTGGAAGTAGGAGCGGACGCGGCTCCGCAGGTTCTTCGCCTTGCCCACGTACAAAACGGTGCCCTCAGCGTCCTTATGCTGGTAGACGCCGGGCCGCGTGGGCAGGTGGGCGAGTTTCTCTTCCAGCAACGGAGTCATGGGCGCCACGTCTCGCGATTACGAACGGCTTGGGGGTATGACGGGGAAGGGAAAACTTAGAAAGGGGGCTGCTTCGTTTTGTTTCTCGGTGCACCGGCTCGTTCCGCCCTTACAGGAAAATGCCGCCGGACCGGGAGTCCACATGTTATTTTTTGTGAGATGCTTGCTATTGATCCGAGAGGCAGCTATATAAGAATTGGAGCTTGAAGCAAATAGCAAGAGAGGGCGCGGGGCGAATGAGGAAGAGCCAATCCCTGCACCTCCCGCCGGCTTCAGAGGGTTTGACAGTTTTGAGGGTTTTAGAAGGCGTGCGTAACGCGCCCAAGGGAGTTATTCGAACGAGGAGGCCTTTTCGTTCGACCAGTAGAATAACCGATGGTGGCATTTTAGTTAGGGATCGATGAGCCCGGGACGATGGGTGTTCGAGGCTTGTCTTTTTTCGCGGGTCGCCGCCAGGCAAAGGCTGCGTTGCTCCCGTGCGTAGCAGCAGCCGTAACGCCGGAGGGGCGCCCGTAGCAGGTACCGGCAGGTGGATATCGAAAGCGGGGCGTTCCCAGGCCGAGCCGCTTTGAGGAGGAAGGCAGGGTTTGGTGAACGCACCTATCACGCATTGATGCAAAGATGGAGGACAGGCTATGGCTACCAACATCATTAGTACGACGAACGTGGTGGTTTCGGGCAACGGCACAACGGCCACCACGCAAAACCTTGAAGTAGCTGCTTTCAGCAAGATCGATGTGCTCGTCGAAGCAGAAAGTGGCGGGACGCCCGGCTCGGCCTCGGTGGACGTGAACCCCGGCGCCACGAACCCGACCTTCCTGCTCATCACGGCTGATGCCTATCCCGCTGAAGCTGATGGGACGGCCCAACTCACGTTCGAGGTCGATGGCAGCGGGACGGATGTCGGCTTGAACGGGCCGTTGCTGTTGGCCGGCCCGGGCGCTGTCGGCTTGCTGGGCACCGGGGGCGTGCAGGATCTCGTCTTCAGCAACGCCTCAGACGAGGACCGCAACGTGCAGATCCAGGTCGGCCGAGACGCCGACGTGTCTCCCTGAGCCACGATTCAGCCATTAGCTATCTACATGGAGGAGAGCTATGCCCATTACACCCACGTACCCAGGCGTCTACATCGAAGAAGTCCCTAGCGGCGTGCGTACCATCACGGGCGTCGCCACCGCCGTCGGCGCTTTTCTCGGCTACTTCTCGCGCGGCCCGATCAACGAGGCGGTGCGGATCTTCAACTTCGGCGACTTCGAGCGGGCGTTCGGCGGCCTCCGCGTCGACAGTGAGGCCAGCTATGCCATCCAGCAGTTCTTCCTCAACGGGGGGGGGCAGGCGTGGGTGGTGCGGGTCGCCGGGGGCGCCCCAGCTGCCTCTACCGCCACCCTGGAAACCGGCGGCATCGACGTGCTCGTGGTCGATGCTGCCAGTGAAGGCGTGTGGGGGGACGACGTATCGGTGGCGGTGGACTACAACACCGCCGACACGTCGCCCGGGTCGCTTCAGTTCAACGTCTCTGTTACCGAGGCCGGGGGTGCCCCGGAGGTGTTCCGCAATCTCGTCATGGATCCGGCTTCGCCCGCCTACGCCGTCGCCGTGATCAACGCCGGGTCGCGGCTCGTGCAGGTGCAACTGCCCGATCCGCCCGATCCGTCCCTCTCCACGTTGCGCCCGGCCGAGGCGACCACGCCCCTCGCGGGGGGCGACGACGGCACCCTGCCCGGTGCCCTCGAACTGCTCGGGGACGAGGATCTCAAGGAAGGCATGTACGCCCTCCTCGACGTCGATCTGTTCAACATCCTTTGCATCCCGGACACGATGCGGCTGGGCGATGCGGATGCCGCCGCCGTGGCCACCCAGGCCATCGATCTGTGCGAGGAAGAGCGCGCTTTCTACATCCTCGACGTACCCCAGCCGCTCAACCCGCGCGACGAGCCCACCGAGATTGAGACCTGGCTGGATGCTAACGCCTCGCTTCGCCACCGCAACGCGGCCCTCTACTTTCCCCGCCCCGAGATTCCTGATCCGCTCAACGAGTTCCGGCTGCGGAGTGTGGCGCCGAGCGGCACCCTCGCGGGCCTCTACGCCCGCACCGATGCGAACCGGGGGGTGTGGAAAGCGCCTGCCGGCACCGAGGCGGTACTGCGCGGCGTCCAGCGCCTGGAGTACCGGCTGACCGACGCTGAGAACGGGATCGTCAACCCCCTCGGCATCAACGCCCTCCGCACGTTCCCTGTCTTCGGCAACATCTCGTGGGGCGCGCGCACGCTCGAAGGCGCCGACCAACTCGCCAGCGAATGGAAGTACATCCCCATCCGGCGCCTGGCGCTCTTCATCGAAGAGAGCTTGTTCCGGGGCACCCAGTGGGTCGTCTTCGAGCCGAACGACGAGCCCCTCTGGGCGCAGATCCGTCTCAACGTGGGCACCTTTATGAACAACCTCTTCCGGCAGGGCGCTTTCCAGGGCGCCTCTCCGCGCGAGGCCTACTTCGTTCGGTGCGACCACGAGACGAACCCGCAGGCCGACATCGACCGGGGCATCGTCAACATCCTCGTCGGGTTTGCGCCCTTGAAGCCGGCGGAGTTCGTCATCATCAAGATCCAGCAGATTGCGAAAACGTCCGAATGACGGAGGTGACCTATGGCTCAATTCAGCGTTAACGCGCAACGGTTCGACCCCTACAAAAACTTCAAGTTTAGGGTAAAGTGGGATGGGCGCTACGTGGCCGGCGTCAGCAAGGTCGGTGCCCTCAAGCGGACGACGAAGCTCGTCGAGCACCGCGAGGGCGGCGACCCGAGCACCACGCGCAAGTCGCCCGGCCGCACCGAGTACGACGCCATCTCGCTCGAACGCGGTGTCACGCACGACCTCGAGTTCGAGCAGTGGGCCAACAAGGTGTGGAATTTCGGGTCCGGCCTCGGCGCCGAGGTCTCCCTGGCCGATTTTCGGAAGGACATCATTATCGAGGTCTATAACGAGGCCGGACAGCTCGCGCTCTCTTACAACGTCTTCCGTTGTTGGCCCTCCGAGTACCAGGCCTTGCCGGACCTCGACGCCAACGGCGAGGGGGTAGCCATCCAGACGCTCAAGCTGGAGAACGAGGGGTGGGAGCGCGACACCGCCGTGAACGAGCCTGCCGAGCCGAGCTTCACCGAGCCGCCTGCCTGACCGAAGCCCTGAACGACCATGCGCCCGCTGTCGGCTTCACAGTTGATCGATGTCTGGGAGCGGGGCAGCGGCCTGCCGCCGGTACGTCAGGCGTTGCTGCTGCTGCACGCCGCCTGCCCGGACGAGCCGCCCGAGGCGCTGGCAGCCCTCCATGTCGGGCGGCGCGACGCGCGCTTGCTGCGCCTGCGAACCCTGACAATGGGGCCGAGGCTGGATTGTGAGGCTGCCTGCCCGGCCTGCGCCGAACGGCTCGAATTCAGCCTTCAAGCGGACGACCTCGGGGCCGCCGCCGCGCCGCCTGCCGACACACCGCTTTCGCTCGAATTGCAGGGGTACGCCCTCCTTTTTCGCCTGCCCAACAGCCAGGACCTGATGGTGGCTGCAGGACAGAATCCGCACGAGGCGGAGCGGCAGATCCTTCGGCGGTGCCTCGTGCAGGCCGTACACGCAGGCGAAAACGTGATGCTGGATGACCTGCCCGACAAGGTGCTGGCAGCGATGAGCCGGCGCATGGCTGAAGCCGATGAACTGGCCGATATGCGCTTCGATCTCACCTGCCCGGCGTGCGATCACGCGTGGCAGGCGCCTTTCGACATCGTCGCCTATTTCTGGCGCGAGTTGGAAGAAGGCGTGCAGCGGTTGCTGCATGAAGCACACCGGCTTGCCGCAGCCTACGGCTGGCGCGAAGCCGACATCCTGGCAATGAGCCCCTGGCGCCGCCAGCAGTATCTGAACTTCCTGAGCACATGACTTCCTTTCTAACCAGCCTGCTGACACGGAGCAGCCGCCCTGCGACGGCGGTCCTACCACGTCGGCGCTCGCCTTTCGAGGCGGGGCCGGGCCTTGCGCTCCCCGGCCCCGCCCTGCGGATGCCAGGTGAGGGGCCGCAGGATGAAATTCAACCGGCAGAGACAGAGCGCGCGTCATCGCCGGTCCCACAGGCGCCAGCGCCGGCAGGACCGACCTTTCGGGAGATTCCCCTGCCCGCGCCGACGCCCCCCTTATCCGACGTGAGCGGCCCGGCTCCTCTCCCCGTTTTTCCAGCGTTGCCTTTGCAAGAGACACACGTGTCAGCGCCGCCTCCTCTCATCGATTCTCTTTTCGAGCCCGAGACCTCTTCTCCTCCTGTCACACCGCGGCGTGCACGGGCTGCCGAGGGGGTGGCCGAGGCACCGGCGGCACGGGCTGCTGATGAAGCGGCTGCGGAAACCGCGCCTGACCCATTACACTTCGTTCAGCCGGCCTCTTCTCCAGCGCCCCTGCCCCGTTCTCAAGAGCCTGTTGCGGCGCGGCAGCAGGTGGACGCACTAGGGCGCAACGTGGAGGGGCTAGCCGAAGCGCCCTCCTCGCAGGCGGTATATTCAGCCGTTGCGGCGACCCCGGCCCCTGCGATGCCTTTTGACGGGCTGGCTGAAACGCCGCCCATTCAGCCTGCGGCGCCGACCGTTTTCGCCCAGGAGTACGGGTTGCCTCGGGCGCCAACGATGCGCGGCGAGCCAGGCCCAATCAGCGAGCCGGCAGCTCGCGTACGGGGAGCGGAGGCAGAGGCAGAGGCCGCGCGCTTGCCCGCCCGCTCACTTGCCGCGCCGCGCCCGGCGCCCCCCGGCGAAAGCCCCCTGTTGCCGCAAGCAGCACCGCCGCGGCCCCAGGTCCGGGCGCGGCCGGCGCAGGACGCCGCGCCCCGCGAAGAGGCGCCGATCATCCACATCTCCATCGGGCGGGTGGAGGTGCGAGCGGTCACGCCTACCCCCTCGAAGCGGAAGGCGAAGCGGCCCGAGCCGGCCCTTTCGCTCGACGCCTACCTCAAGCACCATCCACGACGCGGATGAGCAGTCCCCTGGCCATAGCAGCCGTTTCGGCGGTGATGAAAGACCTGCTCGACAACGCCCTCGTCGATCACTCCGTGAACGCTACGCTGGGTGCGCTCGTGACGGTGACGGCGGTGGCGCCGGACCTGATCGAACTCAACGGCGACACGGATCCTCAACTCAACCTGTATCTCTATCGCGTCACGCCCAATCAGGGCTGGCGCAACGCCGGGCTGCCTTCGATGAGCGCCAACGGGCAGCGGCTCGCCAACCCGCCCCTTGCGCTCGATCTGCATTACCTGCTTACCGCTTACGCGTCCCAGGACTTCCAGGCGGAGATCTTGCTGGGGTACGCGATGCAGATGCTTCATGAGGTGCCCGTGCTGACGCGGGACGCCATCCGCACCACGCTGGGCACGCCCTCGCCCGTAGGCGATGACCTGCTGCCCCCTGCCCTGGGCAGTTTCGTCGCCGCCGACCTGGCCGACCAGGTCGAACTCGTAAAGCTGACGCTCGATCAGATGAGCACCGAGGAGATTTCCAAACTCTGGGCCGCTTTCGGGGCCACTTACCGGCCCACGGCGGCCTATCGCGCCTCGGTCGTGTTGATCGACCGCCGGCAGCCCGTTCACGCTCCCCTCCCCGTACAGACGCGTCAGTTCTTCGTCCGGTCCTCGCTCGAAGGGGCCACCACCCCGATCGTCTCTCCCGAAGAGATCGACGGGTTGCAACTCTGGCTCCGCAGCGATGTCGGCGTCACCTACGACAGCGACGGCGTAGCGCGATGGGCCGACCAGAGCGGCAACGATCCCGCCCACGATGCCTTCCAGAACGACGACGCCCTCCGCCCCGCTTTTGTCGGGCACGCCCTGGGAGGCCGGCCCGCCCTTCGCTTCGATGGGGTGGACGACTACCTCGCCCTCGATAACTTGCGGTATGACACGGCCGCCGAGTTAGACGGGCTCACCGTCTGCGCTCTCGTCCGTTCGCATGAGACGCAGCGGCAGGTTATCGCGAGCTTCGACCGGAGTGAGGCCTGGCGTCTTGCCCTCAAAGACGGCACCAACGTGAATGTGGGGTGGGATACCGCCGATGAGAATGGCACCGTGCGTAATCTACGCTCTCCGCGCGCCTATACCGACGGCAACTGGCACCTCATCTGCGGCTGGTTTGGCCAAGGCGAAACGCCGGACAAACGCCTCTTCATCGACGGAGAGCAGGTGGCGCCGAATCCGGCCACCGACCCGCCGCCGACGTTTCACAATGGCCGGGCGCTCGGTACGGGCACCACGCGCTTCGGCTTCATCGGCGTCGGGTCGGAGGCGAGCACGGTGGACGGCGCCCGGGGGCCCAACTGGTTCTTCGCAGGCGATTTGGTAGAGGTACTCGTCTATCATCGCGCACTCACCGACGAGGAGCGCGAGCAACTGGAACGCTATTTCATAACGCGGTATCGTCCGTGATGGAAACGGCAGTGGCACATGACTGGCACGAGGCTAACCAGCGTTTCCTGATGGCGGCGCTGGGCGAGGTGCGGGCGGCCCTGCGCCGGCATGCCGGGCATGAGTCCGCCGCGCCGGAGCCGCCGCCGCCTACGGACAACCCGGCTGTGGAGCGGTTGTGCCAGGTCTTCGGCCTGTCCTCGTTCGAGCGGAGCGTGCTGTTGTTGTGCGCAGGCATCGAGCTGGAGGCATCCTTCGCAGGATGCTGCGCGGAGGCCCACGGCGACGTGCACCGCGCCTACCCGACCTTCGGCCTGGCACTGGCGGCCCTGCCCGATCCGCACTGGAGCGCCCTCGCCCCGACCGCCCCGCTGCGCCGCTGGCGCCTCCTCGACCTCAAGCCCGGCGAGACGCTCGTTACCGGTCCGCTCCGCATCGACGAGCGCGTGCTTCATTTCCTCACGGGCGTGCAGCATCTCGACGAAAACCTCTTCGGGTTCGCCTTCCCCGTCCCCCTGAGCGAGGGCGACTTGCCCCCTTCGCACCGGCAGGTTGCCGAGCAGATTGCGGCTACGTGGGCGCGCGAGGTGGGCAGCCGGTCACCTATCGTCCAGCTTAGCGGGACGGAGGCAGCAGGGAAGCGCGCCCTCGCGGCGTCGGCGTGCGCGCGCCTGGGCCTCGGCCTTTACCGGATGCCGGCCGCCGTTCTTCCTGAGGGACCACACGAGTTCGACACCCTCCTGCGGCTCTGGGAGCGCGAGGCCGCCCTCGGCAGCAGCGCCCTCTTGCTCGATGCTGACGACTTCGATGGGGGCGACGCCGACCGGATGCGGCGTGTGGTGCGCTTCGTCGAAGAGGTGGGCGGCCCGCTGCTCGTGGCCGCGCCGGAGCGGCTGCGCGTACGCCACCGGCCCGTCGTTACGCTCGACGTCGAGAAGCCGACGCGGCCCGAGCAACGCGCGCTGTGGGATGGTCTCCTCGGCGGGCGGGCCGCTCGCCTCAACGGGCAGGTGGACCAGATCACGCTTCAGTTCAACCTGAGTGGTCCGTCCATTCGCGCTGCCTGCGCCCATGCCCTCGGTCGGGCCGCCATCGAAGAGGGGGCGCCGGATCACTTCGAACCCTTGCTGTGGGAAGCGTGCCGCGTGCAGGCCCGGCGGCAGCTCGAAGGGCTGGTCCGCTGCATCGAGCCCCTCGCCGAATGGGACGACCTCGTGTTGCCGCCGCAGCAGCTTCAAATGCTCCAAGACGTGGCGATGCAGGCACGGCACCGGCTTCAGGTCTACGAGGCGTGGGGCTTCGGGCGGGGCACGGGCCGCGGGTTGGGCATCACCGCCCTCTTCGCCGGCCCCAGCGGCACCGGCAAAACCCTCGCCGCCGAGGTGCTCGCCCACGAACTCCACCTCGACCTTTACCACATCGACCTCAGCCAGGTCGTCAGCAAATACATCGGCGAGACGGAGAAGAACCTCGGCCGGGTGTTCGACGCCGCCGAGGAGGGGGGCGCTGTGCTGCTCTTCGACGAGGCGGACGCCCTCTTCGGCAAGCGCAGCGACGTGAAGGACAGCCACGACCGCTACGCCAACATCGAGGTGAGCTATCTCTTGCAGCGGATGGAGTCCTACCGGGGCCTTGCCATCCTGACGACGAACATGAAGGGCGCCCTCGACGACGCTTTCCAGCGCCGCCTTCGCTTCGTCCTGACATTCCCCTTTCCCGGCGCAGCGGGGCGGGCCGAGATCTGGCGCCGCATCTTCCCCCTGGAGACGCCTACGGAGGATCTGGACTTCGTGAAGCTGGCGCAACTCAACGCTTCCGGCGGGACGATTCGCAACATCGCCCTCCATGCCGCCTTCCTTGCCGCCGAGGCCGGCGAGCCGGTCCGGATGACCCACCTGCTGCGCGCGGCCCGCCGCGTCTACGCCAAGCTCGAAAAACCCCTCACCGATAACGAGATCCGGGGCTGGTTATGAAGCCGAACATCGACCTGCACATCGATCGCCTCGTGCTTGAGGGCCTGGGGGCGCTGAACCGCGCCGCCGTGAGCGCGGCAGTGCAGGCCGAACTGGCCCGCCTCTTCGCCGAGGAGGGCGCCGGGGCGGGGCTGCATCGCTCTGGCCGCACGCCCCGCCTCGACGGCGGCAGCTTCCAGGTCGCCTCTGGGGCCGGCGCCGAGGCAGTAGGGCGGCAGGTGGCTAACGCCATTTATGGAGGGATGAACCGATGAAGGCGTATGCGCAGCTAGCCCGGAAATTGACGAGCCTGCCCGGTCGGGCAGGGCGCAGGGGGCACCACGACCATGCCACCGAGGCGCCGCGCGCTGTGTACGACGTCCTGCGGGCGTCCGGTCAGCCTCTCGATGCCACTACGCGCCGCTACATGGAGAATCGCTTCGGTCACGACTTCCGTGATGTCCGTGTCCACGCCGACACCCGTGCGGCGGCTTCGGCCGACGCCGTAGCTGCCCGCGCCTACACGGTAGGCCGCGACGTCGTCTTCGGCGCCGGGGCCTACGCCCCGATGAACGTCGAGGGCCGGCGCTTGCTGGCCCACGAACTGACGCACGTCGTACAGCAGACGACGGCCACTGGCGAGGCGGCGTCCCCGTCTCGCACCGAAGCTGCCGCCGAACAGGCCGGGCGCCGCCTCGCGCCTGGCCCGGCAGCCATGTCGGCGCCGCTCGGTGCGCTTCAACGGCAGGACAAGCCGAAAGCCGGGGCCTCCGGCGAACGCACGGGCACGAAAGAGGGCAAGGACAAATTCAGCTTCAAGGCCGAGGTGACCGTGCCGCTCACCGACGACCTCAAGTTCGGCAAGCTCTCGCTCCTCGACGATCTCAAGCTGACAGGCTCCGGCGGCTTCGTCGGTACGCCGTTTCTGGGCTCGACGCCGGCCGACATCGAAACCCTCAAGCTCCAGATGGCGCTCACGCTGGCGAAGATCGAGCTCGAAACCGCCAAGGACAAGGAAGAAGCCCTGCGGAAGGGCAAGCTCAGCTTCGGCACCACGCTGAGCGCCTCCGGCGGGCCCAGCTTCTCGTTCGATCCCTCGAACGTCACGGGCAGCCTCAGCACCTCGGTGGCGACCAAGTTTTCCGCGACGACGCCCTCGCTGATCCCCTCCGGGGCCGGCACGCTCACGCTCGGCACGTCGGCCTCGGCCACGTCGTCGCTCACGCAGACGTTCGGCCCCGACGCCGCCCTGACGCCGAAGGTCGAAGGCAAGGCCGGCGTCTCGGCCGATTTCAAGTCGGCGCCGTCCTCGAATCTGGCGCTCGGCGGTGTGCTCGGGGACAAGGCCAGCGTCACTGCCGGCGCCACCGGCAGCGCCTCGACCTCCCTCTCGCCCGAGGGCACCACCGACAAGTTCAGCGCCGGCGGCAGTCTCGGGCTCAGCGGCAAAGGCGTCGGCTCTGAGCGGTTCATCAAGCTACAGATCATGGGCGACATCAGCATCGATCAGAAGATCGGCGAGGCAGCCACGACGACGAAGTCCATCTTCGTCGGCGCCAGCACCGGTTTCAAGTTTTAGCCTTCCGGCCCCATGCGAGCGCACACGCAAATCCCAACGGATACCGCCGCGACGCCTTTTCAGGGCGTGCTGCAGCGCGCATGCGCCTGCGGTGCGGGCAAGGCCGGCCCCACCGGTGAGTGTGCCGACTGCCGCCGAAAACAAACGCTCCAGCCCAAGCTCACCGTCAACCCACCCGGCGACCGCTTCGAGCAGGAGGCCGACCATGTCGCCGAGCGCGTCCTGCGCATGCCCGACGACGAGGCCGAGATCCAGCGCGCTCCGCTCTCGATCCAGCGGCTTCCAAGCGTCGAACAGCGGCAGGCCGAGGAGGAGGAAGAGGAAATGCTCCAGACGAAGGCCGAGGCGGGCGCGGCCCACGCCGGGAGGCAGGCCCCGCCGGTGGTGCACGAGGTGCTGCGCGCGCCGGGGCGTTCGTTGGATGGAGAGACGCGCTCGTTCATGGAGCGGCGCTTCGGGCACGACTTCTCGGGGGTGCGGGTGCACGCAGGGGGCAAGGCGTCGGCGTCGGCGCGGTCGGTGGGGGCGCGGGCCTACACGGTGGGGCGGGACGTGGTTTTTGGGGCGGGGCAGTACGCGCCGGGGACGACTCAGGGGCGGCGCCTGCTGGCCCACGAGTTGACCCACGTCGTGCAGCAGGGGTATTCAAAGGGGGAAGGCTCGTGCTGTGTAGTTGGGCCGGATCCAGGACGCGGCCTCATGGCGGGCGTGCAGGATGTTTCGGCTCGTGCTGTCTTTCGGAGTCGCCGCATGCGCTCCAGTTCCTCTCCGCGTATGCTTCAGCGTGAGGTGCCAGAGTTAGGGATAGGCAAAGATCCGTTACATGCTCCGCTTATCGAAGATTATCGCCGTCGGCATGGCTTCCCGCCTGGCGGTGTAGATGAGATGGGAACCCGTGTTGGGCCGTCTGATGCTGAAATTAAGTACGTCCTTCTCCCTGCCGAGGCAGTGCCGCCGCCCTGTCCTGATGTTGAGAATCTGGAGGCGAGGAAGGAAGATTTTAAGGACCCTGCTTACCGAAAAATTTTCACGGACATCAACTGCCTGTCAAGCGCTTCGCAAGCGATGAAGCCGGCGTGTCGTTTCACGGCTGCCCAGAACAAAGCGCTCGAAAAGGCACGACAGGAGGCAGCCCGGCGGGCTGAGCGGGGACTGAAGGTCATCGGGGCGGGCAAGGTGGGTGTAGATTTCACGCGCGAGAAAGCGGCGCAGCTATTCGGAGACGAACCGCCCAAAGTGAAGGAGGTCGTCACGCGGCTACGCGCCGTACGGGATTTCCTTACAGGAGGCTCCGTGCGCTTCGCAGGTAGAACGTGCGGGGACGCGTCGTGTCAGGAGAGTGCGACGGCTTACGTGGACGGGCCCCGTTCCCTTCCCATCCACATCTGCCCGACGGCGTTTAGCAGGCCCTCCGAGTTGCATCGAACGGTGCTGCACGAGGCCCTGCATTGGACCGGCCTCGACGCTGATCCGTCAACCCCGGAAGGCTACTGCAAAAAGTTTGACTGCGTGACCCCTTGCCACAACAAGGAAGTAGCCGATGCCTGGGCGCATTTCCTTGATTGCTTGGGGCAGCCTTTGGAGACCCGCAAGAGCTTCAAGGACAAGATTATAGAATCAGTAAACGACATGCCATGAGCGTTAAAGGATCCATAGCCAGGGAGAGAAGCAGTCCCCCCGTGCAGAATGCCTTTCAACAGGCTCCACAGCGCCGCTTGCTCCAGCGCTGCGCCTGCGGGGGCTCGGCAGGGCCAACGGGCGAGTGCGCCGACTGCCGCCGCGAACGCCTGCTCCAACCCAAACTCGTCGTCAACCAACCCGGCGACCGCTTCGAGCAAGAAGCCGATCGCCTCGCCGACCGTGTCCTGCGCATGCCCGATGAGCAGGCCGCTCGCCAGCGCACCCCCCTTGCCATCCAGCGCCTGCCCGAAGAAGCCCTTCACCGGCAGGCCGACGAGGACGAGGAGGAAATGCTCCAGGCGAAAGCCGAGGCGGGCGCGGCCCATGCCGGGAGGCAGGCCCCGCCGGTGGTGCACGAGGTGCTGCGCGCGCCGGGGCGTTCGTTGGATGGAGAGACGCGCTCGTTCATGGAGCGGCGCTTCGGGCACGACTTTTCGGGGGTGCGGGTGCACGCAGGGGGCAAGGCGTCGGCGTCGGCGCGGTCGGTGGGGGCGCGGGCCTACACGGTGGGGCGGGACGTGGTTTTTGGGGCGGGGCAGTACGCGCCGGGGACGA
>JAHEMB010000472.1 GCA_024643915.1 Rhodothermaceae bacterium
TGCACGATCTGACGAAGGTGGGCGTACTGCAGCCCCTTGAGCAGATCCTCGAGGAGGAAAGCGGTCACCGCCGTCGGCAAAGACGGGCAGGTGGCTCTTTTTCTTCACAACCGGGATGGCCGAGAGGTCGAGCGTGTTGCGGGTGGCGGTCTCGAAGGTGCGGATGCCGCGCTCACACAGGATTACGTGCGGGTTGCCGTTGCTCATCACGTACTCGGCGCTCATCAGCCACTCCTCAATGGTCGCCGCCGCGCCGCGCTTGAGGAAAACCGGCTTGTCGGTCTTACCCAGCTCTTTCAGGAGAGGGAAGTTCTGCATATTGCGCGCGCCCACCTGAAAGACGTCGGTGAACGGATAGATCACGTCGATCTGCCCGACCTCCATCACCTCGGTGATGGCGTTGAGGCCGTAGCGGTCAGCCGCGCCGCGCAGGATCTTCAGGCCCTCCTCCCCCAGCCCCTGGAACGAGTAGGGCGAGGTGCGGGGCTTAAAGGCGCCGCCGCGCAGGAACGCCGCGCCCTGCTCGGCCACGAGGCGGGCCGCCGCATCCATCTGCTCCTCGCTCTCGACCGAGCACGGCCCCGCCATCATCACCACCTCGTCGCCGCCGATGAGCACGCCGTTGATCTCGAACGTGGTGTTCTCATCCTTCCACGCCCTGCTGGCGAACTTATACGGCTCGGTGATGCGGTAGACATCGGCTACGCCGTCGAGCACCTTGATGTGGCGCACGTCGAAATCGGGCTGCACGCCGATGGCGCCGAGGACGGTCTGATCGACGCCCGTCGAGCGGTGCACGCCGAAGCCGTAGCGATTGAGTTGCTCGATGACAGCCTGTATCTGGGGCTCGGCGGCCCCTTTTTCCATGACGACGACCATAACAAACAGGGGTTTAGGAAAGAGACCTCATGCCACCTACCCGGTCTGATTTGCAACCGGAAGCAGCGCTACCTTGCTTTATTATCTGAAGCTACAACGCCCCAACACTCACGGCGTTGCAGCCATCTCGAGGAGACCCGTGCGGAAGAAGGACTCGGTGACGTCGAGCAGGCCGGGGGCCACGCCCAGGATGAGCAGCAGCACGGCACAGAGCACCAGTACCGCCGCTGAGAGGCGCGGCACCTCGAAGGGCGCCTGCTGCGCCCGTACCGACGCCGGCTCCTCCTCAGGCGTGCGCATCCAGAAGACGAAGAGGACGCGCAGGTAATAATAGGCCGAGAGCGCGCTCGTCAGCACACCCACGATGACCAGCCACGTCAGCCCCGCGTCGATAGCCGGGGCGAAGACGGCGTACTTGCCGATGAAGCCGCCGAGCGGGGGGAAGCCGGTGAGGCTGAACATAAAGAACCCCATCGTCACGCCGAGCAGGGGCCGCCGAAAACCCACGCCCGCGAGCGAGTCGAGCGTCTGGACGCTGCCTGTGCGCCCGTCCCATTCGAGGAGGGCCATCACGCCGAAGGCACCGATGTTCATGATAGCGTAGACGAGCAGGTAGAAGAGCGCGCCCGAATAGCCTGCCGTGGTGCCCGCCGCCAGCCCCACCAGCACGTAGCCCGCATGGGCGATCGACGAGTAAGCCAGCATCCGCTTCACGTTCGCCTGCGAGAGGGCCAGCACGTTGCCCAGAATCATCGTCACGAACGCCACGAATGCCAGCACAGGCCGCCACCGCGTGCCCATCTCCGGCAACTCGGGCGTCGGCAGGGCGAAGAACAACACGAGGATGAGGGCGGCGAAGGCCGACGCTTTCGACGCGGTAGACATGTAGCCGGTGAGCGTCGTGGGCGCGCCCTGGTACACGTCGGGCGTCCACATGTGGAACGGCACGGCGCTGACTTTAAAGAAGAAGCCGATCATCAGCAGGGCCACCCCCGCCCAGAAGAGCAGGTAGCTCTGCGTAAGCAGCAACCCTTCCTCCATCAGGGGCAGGTACATCGTGCCGGTAGCGCCGTAAAGAAGGGCGATGCCGTAGAGGAAAAAGCCGGTCGAGAACGCGCCGAGGAGGAAATACTTGAGCGCAGCTTCGATGGCGCCCTCGTCCTCGCGCACCAGCCCCGTCATGATGTAGAGGCAGATGGACATCGTCTCCAGCCCAACGAAGATGGAGACGAGGTTGTTGGCCGTGCCCAGCAGAATCATGCCGCTTGTGGCAAACAGAATCAGCGCGTACACCTCACCGTAGGCGTGCTCGATCTTCTTTAGGTACGGCACCGACAGCACGACCGATAGGAGCGCGCTGCCCAGGAAAATGACATTCACGAATGCCGCGAAGCCCCCCGTCCGCACCATCCCGAAAAAGGCCGTCCCCGGCGCCACGCCGAACGAGAGCAGTTCCACCACGAGCGCCGCCGCGAGGGCCAGGCCGCCGATCCACGGGATCGACCGGTGGTTGTTGTGGAAGATGTCGATGACGATGAGGACCAGCCCCACGAGGGCCGTCCACCAGAGCGAGAACGCCCCGAGGAAGTCGCCGCCGAGTCCGCTATAAGGATTTATCGCTTCCAGTTCCATTTGGTTGGTTGCCGGTTGTCGGTTGTCTGTTGAGGCTGCAAACCGTCAACCGACAACCGTCAACCTTTTTATACCCATGAAAAGCTTTCGATGGCGCGGGCGAGGTCGAAGTCCCTGTCGGTCACCTTGTCGCCGGCATCGTGGGTGGTCAGGGTCACATCCACCTTGTTGTAGGCATTGTGCAGCTCCGGGTGGTGGCCCAGCTTCTCGGCAAAAAAAGCGAGGCGCACGATGAAGCTGATGGCCGAGCGAAAATCATTCAGCTCAAAGCTTTTCTTCAACCGGTCGTCCTCAAACCTCCACCCCGGCAGGGCGCCGAGTTCGTCGTTGATGGCCTGTTCTGAAAGAGGCTGCATTGTATTTCGGATTTTGGATTTTGGATTTCGGAGCGGGGCTTCGAGCAAAACCGTTGCTGTCATCATCCACTCCGCACGCCACGTTTACAGTTGAATGATCCATCCACTATAGAAGACCAGCCAGACGACGAAGTAGACCGGGAGCAGGATGGGGATGGCGTACTTGACGAGGTAGCCGGCGAACGAGGGAGCGTCCACGCGGTTGGCCTCGGCGATGGCTTTCACCATGAAGTTGGGCGCGTTGCCGATATAGGTCATCGCCCCGAAGAAGACGGCCGCCACCGAGATGGCCTGCAAGAAGAGCCACGAATCCGGGTGGACGAGCGCCGGGTCGGCGAAGTCGCGCACCTCGGCAGGCACGCCCACATCGGCGCCGAACTTGCCCATCGCGGCGGCGAGGAAGTTGAGGTAGGTCGGCGCGTTGTCCAGCACCGACGAGAGCACCCCCGTGCCCCAGTAGAACATCCCCACCTGGAGCGAATCGGCGTTTTCGCTGGCGAAGGCGGCAATCAGGTTGAGCGCCGGCACCATGCAGGCGAAGATCCCCAGGAACAGCCAGCCCACCTCCTTGATCGGCTCGAACGTGAACTCGTTCTTATGGAGGGCCTCCTTCTTGCAGAACCGGTAGGCCACCCAGCACATCGTCAACATGATGATCTCCCGGATGCCGAAGGGCACGTCGAAGGCGCCGATGTGGAGATCCGGCACGAAGCCGAGCACGTTGGGGTCGATAAAGACCGAGATGATGATGACAAGCACGAACCAGAAGCTGCGCCGCCCCTCGATGCTGATCGTCTTCTCGCCCGCAATCTTTTCGTGGCCCCCCTCTTTGTTGCGGTTGTCGATGACGAAGAAGATGCCCAGCAGGATGATCATCGTGGGCAGCCACACGTACCAGACGTGGGTGAACGTCCAGAAGAAGGGCACGCCCCGGAGGAAGCCCAGGAAGAGCGGCGGGTCGCCGATGGGCGTGAGCGCCCCACCCACGTTGGCCACGATGAAGATGAAGAAGACGATGTGGTAGGGCTTCAGCCGCCCCTCGTTGAGCCGCATATAGGGCCGGATAAAGAGCATCGCCGCGCCCGTCGTAGCGATCAGGTTGGCAATGACGGCGCCCACACTCAGCAGGGCGATATTCGCAAATGGCGCCCCCCGCGCGTTGACCTTCAGATAGATGCCACTGGCGGCGATGAAG
>JAHEMB010000473.1 GCA_024643915.1 Rhodothermaceae bacterium
CCACGTCTGGCGAAAACGCAATAGCAAACAGGTAGACCAAAGGCTGCGCGCCCTGCGCCGTTACGCCACGCGGGTTTGTGGATAGGTGGGGGCGAGGCGGGCGTCGAGGTGCCGGTGGAGGGCGGTGAGGTCAGCTTCGAGGAGGCCGAGGACGACGGGGCCGTCGGCGGTGTGGAGGAGGAGCAGGGCGCCGGTGGGGCGGTAGACGAAAGCGCGCGTAGCGGCGTAGCGCCGGTAGTGCCGGTGGAAGAGCAGGGGCGCAAGCGGCTCGGCGTCGTCGATGGCCTCGTAGGCAAGGGTGAGGTGCCGTTCGCCCTGGCGCATCGACAGGCCGGAGGCCGTGCAGATGACCTCCACAGACGGCTGAAAACCGAGCAGGCACGTCAGGCCAACAAGCGTGAACACGCAGAGCTGCACCCCCCAGAAAACCACCGCGAGCGGCCCGGTCGGATCGGCTGTAAGGGCCGGCTGCAACAGCGCCCACGCGCCATACTGCGCCAGCAGCACTCCCAGTCCGATCCCAGCGAGGGCGACGATGAAGACGGCCTCCGCCTGCCGTGCATCCCCCACACGCCTTCTGAGCCATCGCCCGAGGAGCGAGTAGCCCGGATGGTAGCGGCGCGGGGTGGAAAACGTCCTGGGTACGATCACGACAGCAGGCTTTATGAAAGGAAGAGGGCGAGGGCGCGTGTCGCCTGAATCAACGTTGGCGTTATGAGGAAAGAGGGGGGAGAGGAGCGTTCTATGTCGTACGCATGACGGTCGTTTCACGCGTCTCTTCTGCCTCCTCCCTCCTCGCCCCTCGTCGTATCCTCCTTTTCTCCTATGCTCAAGGCTTCGTCGGCGCTCTTAGGTGCGTCGTTCACGGCGAACGTTTCACCGCCCTCGTGTTCCGACTTGGGCGTGCGGGTGCCCAGCCGCAGCCAGCGCGGCCGGGGCCGCTTGCCGTAGGTGGAGAGGTCGAGCGTCAGTTCGTTTCGGTAGGCTTTGTAGAACGTCATGAGGAGGGCGGTGGCGGGCACGGCGATGACGAGGCCGAGGAGGCCCATGAGCGCGCCGAAAACAAAGAGCGAGAGGAGGATCGTTACCGGGTGTAGCCCCACCTGATGGGCCATCACTTTGGGCGTGAGCACGCTCTGTTCGAGAAGGGATTCTCCCATAAGCACCGCCACCACGATGATCGCATCGACGAACCACGGATCGCCGAAGATCAGCATCAGCAGCACGCCCAGGACGTAGGTGATGACGATGCCCAGGCTGGGGATGAGGTTGAGCACGCCTGCCATCAGCCCGATCAGAAGCGCGAACGGGACGCCGAAGAGCACGAGGGCCGTGCTGACGACGACGGCGGCGATGGTGCAGATGATGAGTTGCCCCCGCAGGTAGCTGCCCACGATCCGGCTCGTCTTCACCAGGTAGTCGCGCTGCCCGCCGAAGGTGGGGAAAAGGCCGATGAGGCGCTGCGTGATGTGGGGGTAGTCCTTGAGCGTGTAATAGAGGATGACCGGCAGGATGCTCAGCACGGTGACAAGGCCGAGGAGCGAGCTGATGGAGCGCACCAGCCGCTGCGCCGCGTCGGGGATGCTTTCCGCCAGGCCCGTCGCCTGCTCTTGGACGAAAATATTCAGTTGCGAGATTAGCTCGCCTTTATCCACCAGCCCCGTCTCTTCCAGGTCGTCGAGGATGGTGGTGGTCAGCATCCACTCGCGGAAGCCGTTGAAGGCCGTCACCAGCCGGGAGGCCAGCACTTCGAGCTGCCCGACGATTTGGGGGACGAGCAGCAAAAAGAAGAGGGCGACCAGCCCCACCACGATCAGCGTCACCCCACCCGCCGAGGCCGAGCGCGGCACGTTCCACCGCTCCTGCAGCGTCGTCACGAGCGGGTTGAAGAGGTACGCCAGCAGATAGACGATGATGAAGGGCAGCAGCACACCACTGAGCCGGTCGAGGAACCACAGCACCAGCAGGAAGCCGCCCGCCATGAGGATGGCCTGGACCTCGGTGTATTTCCGCAACGGCCAGAGCAGGATGACCGTGGCCGCCGCCACTAGGGGCGGGTTCAGGAAGCCGTCGCCCGCCCCCCGGTGCATCTCGTAGAGGAGCAGAAAAAACAGCGCCAGCCCCCCCGCCAGCAGCGCCGTCTCGAAGGCGGTGATCCGCTGGTATATCGACTTGCGCGACGGCGAGGCCAGAGGGGCGTGCGCTGCCGGTGCTTTTTCCTCAGCGGCCATGAGCGGGAGGTGAAACGTGAAACGTGATGCGTGAGGGTGCTCGCCTAGAAATGTTAACGGCGTCCGCTCAAATTAAGCAATCTTCCGCTCTTTCTCCCCGCTTTCCGCTCCTGCCAGGACTCCGCCAGAATGAAGGAGCTTGCCTCAGCGGCTCAGGAAGGCACTCTCACCCCGATTGCATCGGAGCAGGCTCATCACGCACCACACTTCAATTTCCCCCATTCGAACCCACCGGCGCGGTGCGCGTCGAGTCGGCTTCGAGGGGCGTCGTGTCGATGATCGTCTCGGGGTTCGTGGCGGGCTCCGGGAGGGGCGGGGTTTCGGCGTCGTTCTGCCGGGCCTCCAGCCGCTGTTCCCATTCCAGCAGCTCGCGTTCCTTGGTCGCCAGCTTGCGGTAGCTCTGCTCGATGGCCTTCTCGCGTACCTCGAACGGCGCCTTCTCCATGTACCCCCGCTCTTCGAAGTAGCGCTTGAAGAGCCAGTTGTGCCGCAGCGCCTCCATGTTCTCGGCGAAGCGGTACATGCCCAGGGCGCCCCAGTTGGCCGCGTTCTCGGCGCTGTTGGTGATGGCCCGCAGGTTGGTCGAGATGGCCTGGAGCGTGTCTGACGTGGCGAGGAGCTGGTTGTAGACGCCCGGGTCGTTGAGCATGCGGGCGAGGGTGCCCTCGCCTTCGTCAATCTTGTTGAGGATGTTGGCGAGTCCCTCGGCGGCGCGGTCGGCCACGCCCACGAGCGTCTCGGCATTGCGGCTGAGGTTGCCCATCGTGGCCTGGGCCTCGTCGGCGGTGGCCAGGAGGCTGTTGTAGATGGCCGGGTCGTAGATGATGCGCCCGAGCGTGCCCTCGCCCCGCTGGATGTCCTCCATGATCTTCTCGGCGGAGATGGCCGTCTCCTCGAAGCGCTTCACGGACTCCACCACCTTGTCGGCCACCTGAAACGGGTCGAACGGATCGACGCCGGGGATGGTATCGCCTTCCTCAACGGGGCTGGCCAGTTGGGAGGCCGGTGGGTTGATGAGGACGACGATCTGGTTGCCCACCAGCCCATCGCTCTTGATCTGCGCCTGCGTGTTCTCGCGGATGAGGTGCCGGGCGTTCTCCCGGATCGCCATCGTCACGCCGATCTTCCCGCCCGGCGCCGTGGGCAGGGCCACGTCCTCGACGCGTCCTACGTTGACGCCCTGAAACTGCACCGAAGCGCCCGGCGTCAGGCCCGCCACGCTATCGAACTCGGAGTTGATGAAGAACGTGTTGCTGAAAAGGAACGACCGGTTGGCGATGGCGAAGAGCGAGATCAGAAAAAGGATCACGCCGGCCAACACAAGCAGTCCTACACGGGCTTGACGAGACATGACGAGGTCGGGGGTTGTGGCGAAAGGGTTGAGGCGTGATCCGTGATCCGTGAGGGTGCTCGATCTCACCCCTCGCTATCCCTTCTCCCTTCTTCCCGAAGAGAGACAGGAATACGGAACGCACATGGAGCATTCCAGAGGGATGTGCGGAGGGTTGACACTGGCGCCTTCAGCGAAGGGGGGACCGGGCCTTCTCCCCTCCCCTTGCTCGTTCGCCACATCCGTTCCGAACGAGCGCTCCCCCTTCGTAGAGAAGGGAGAGGGGTGCTTCGCTTCAGCGTTTCAATGAGGCGCCCTCACGGATCACGCATCACGTTTCACGTTCATCATAAAGCGTTTGGTACCAACAGTTAGTGGCCAAAGAAGTTGCGGAGCACGGGGTGGTCCGAATCGCGCAGCTCCTCGAACGAGCCGCTCTCGATGAGCTCCCCCTCGTAGAGGAAGTGGGCGCGGTCGGTGATCATTT
>JAHEMB010000474.1 GCA_024643915.1 Rhodothermaceae bacterium
CGGGAATGGAGCGGAGGAGCTCGATGCGGAAGGTGCGTCGAGTGATGGAGGGACTCGGCGCGTTCACGTGCTCGTTTCGTCCTCTCGTCCCTTCATGACTCTGTCGATCTGTCGATCTGTCGATTTGTCGATTTGTCTGAAGATTACTCTGACTCCAAGCCGGCGGTGTTGACGGCGATGACTCTGTAACCGTGCTTGGTGTTGGGGGTGGCGGTTTTGTCGGTGAAGTGCATTTCGACCAAGGGGGCCGCGGGGGTGTCGCTGTACTGGACGCCCTCGCCTGCCCAATCGCTCAGGTCGAGGAGGACGTCGTCGCGGGCGGCGCGGGCGGCGCCGGTGGCGGTGGTGCGGGCGGCGGTGCGCGTGTCGTTGTCCTCCTGCCGCATCACTTCGTACGCCACCGTGTAGCGCGTCCGGTCGTCTTCTCCGAAGGCGAGGTGATAGACCTCAAAGTAGAGGGCAAGGGGGGTGCCAGGAGCAAGGCCCGCATAGGGAAAAGGCGTGGCCTCGGCGAGGAGGGCCTCGGTGGTGGCAGGCAGCGATGAGTTCGGCAGGAGGAGAGGCATCAGGTCGCTCATCTCCAGCCGGCGCGCGTCGTTGTTCAGGGCGGTGAGGCTATCGGCGCGATAGAGGCGGCGCTTGAGGTGCGGCCCCACGGCGAAGGGATGCCCCGACCCTTCGTCTAGGGCGGCAGCGTACTGATCCCACTGCACGGCGAGGTGATAGGTGCCGGTATCGCCCTGCGCCACGTAGCGCTGCGGAGCGATCACGTCGCCGGCGCCAGCCTCTACAGCGGGCAGCAGGTGGCGCTCCTGATGCGCGGTCCGGTTCAGGTAATCACGGCTCTGCCGGACGAGGGAGGTTTCGAGCAGATAGTGCGAGGGCGCCTCGAAGCCCACGCGTCGCAATCGTCTTCGACCCCGGCGCGAGGGATGGAACGCCTCCAGTAGGGCGCCCCAGTACACCTCGGTGCGGGTCGTGCCGTCGTCGTCCAGAAACCGGGCGTGGCGGACGGCGAGGGGCAACGGCTCGGCTTCCTCGTACACGCCGAAGAAGGATCGCGGCGCCGTTTCTTCGCGGCGGAGGGCGGCCTGATGATCTTCTGCGGCGGCGCGCACGAGGGCGCTCCCGGCAAAGACCGCCGGGGCCGCCGTCGTCACGCCGATGTCGGCGACGTCCGTCGTAGGGCGCAGGGCCGAGGCATTGTCGGAGAGTCGCCCCTCGGCGCGGGCGCGGGCCTCCATCTGCTCGATACGTCGATGCTGCTCGGCCTGGTCGAGAAGATCCACGTAGTCTGCTACTTCCTGATAGCGCAGGGCGAAGGCCGGGTGCTGGAGGGCGAGTTGCCGGTAGGCCTCGTCGAGCAGGCGGACGAGCGCCTCGCCCTGGCTGTTGCCGCGCTGCGAAGGCCCGGGGCTGAGGCCGAGGTGGGCCGGCAGCAGGTCTTTCACCTCGCCGATGCGGTAGCCCTGCCGGCCCGCTTTGACAAAGAGGTATTGCACCGGCTCGGCAACGTGCGCGTAGCTCCAGAATTCATTCGGGGGGAAGTCGGATGCATTGAGCGTGAGGCTGCGGCCCAGGACCTTGCGCCACACGTCGCCCGTGTTGAAGTCGATGGTGGTCTGCTGGTAGGGGGGGCCGAGGCGGATGTAGACCCGCCCCCGGTCATCGAGGCGACCCAGGGCGCGATACTGACGGTGGGCGTAGGCGACGCGGGCAAGATGGGCTTCGAGGCGTTCGTTGCGCGGGGTGGCCGGGAGCGGATCCTGGCTGCGCCACCAGGCTGCCAGCATTTCGCCCGTGCCGGGGGACGCGCCGGCCTCCACGCGCGCGCGCAATGGCGCTGGCAGCACGAGGGCGAGACCTTCGAGGTGGGGCGCGAGGAGGATGCGTTCCCGCTCGCTCAGCGCGCCATCAAGGGCACGCAGCAGTTGCAGATAAGCCTCGGCGGCAGCCTCGTAACGTGCCTCGTCCTCTGCCTCAAAAACCTGGCGGACAAAAGCGTCGCCATCGGCCAGGTCAAGCGGATCTGTCACCTGCCCCCGGACGGGGACGACAAGCAGCAGCACGCCGAGGAGGCCGGCTGCCCCTACGCTGATGACGCGCTGGCCCTTCATGGTGCGAGTGGACGAGTGGAAGGAAGAGCATCTCTCATGGTCTCGCCTCTTCGTCGGCTCCTCCGTTCGCCGTCTCTTCGATTCGCTCTCAACTGTCCACTACCTCGAACGAGAGGGTGCGTTCCACCTGCCGGCCCGCGTGTTGGTCGGTGATGATGACCGTGATGATGATGGCGTCGGCGCCCTGCCATTCGGACGGCTCGATGAGGATGTACTCGCGTGCGGTGCGGGCCGCGCCCACATACTCGGTGCGGGCCGAGCTCACGTCCTCCTTGTCGGCGCGCAGCAGCCGATCCTTCTGTCGCGTCACCTGGTAGGCCACCTCGAAGCGGGTGCGGTCGTCCGGGCCATACGTGAGGTGATAGACCTCGAAGTAGAGGCCGAGGGGCTCCCGGGTGGTGATGCGGTCGAAGGGGTAAGCCTTCAGGTTGTCGAGGGTGAGCGCGTCGGTCCCGGAGTCGGCATAGAAGGGCAGCAGGTCGCTCATTTCGAGGACAGTGGCGTCGTTGCGGAGGGCCTGGAGGCTGTCGAAGCGGTACGAGGCGACCTTGAGGCGAGCGCCGGGCCGGGCCGCCTGCCCATCGTCGAGGAGGGCCCAGTATTGATCCCACTGGAGAGCGAGGTGATACTGCCCCGTGTCGCCGCGGGTTACCACCTGTTGCACCGGCATATGCTCGTTCTCCGCTGCCTCGCGCACCGGCAACTGGTAATGGTTCACCTGGACGGCGCGGTTGTGGAACGCGGCGGTTTGTTGCACGGTGGCGAGGCGGAGCAGATAGGCGTTGGAGGGTTGATGGCCCTCGCCGGCCCGCCGCTGCAACAATCTTTTGGAGGGGCGGAGCGCTTCGGGGGCGAGGGTCCAGAAGAGGTGGGTGCGCGTGGTGCCGTCCTCGTCGAGGAAGCGGGCGGGGCGCGCGATGACGGGAAGCCGCTCCGCGTCTTGGTAGAGATCGGTAAAGGCAAGGGGCACGTCCTCCTCGCGGCGTTGCGCCGCCATGCCGTCCTCGTAGGTCGCCCGCGCAATCATTTCCTGGGCGAAGCTATGGGGCAATTGAGGGAGCAGGTCGGTGCGCATCGGGGTGTTGGGATTCGCCCCTGAGAGGTCGCGCGGCACATCTTGGAGCTCGCGCCCACTTTGCATGGCGTCTCGCTCCAACTCCGCCTGCGAGAGGATCTCCTGCTGGTCGAAAAGCTCGGCGAAGTCGGCCACGTCCTGGTAACGCATGGCATACCCGCTGTGGAGGAGGGCCAGCTCCTTGTAGATCTCTTCCATCGTGCGCACGACCGCCTCGGCCTTGCGCATGCCCCGCTCGGAGGTCGTCAGGCCGTTGCGCAGTTGGGGCGGCAACAAGTCGTTGGCCGTACCGAGCCGGTAGTAGCCGAGGTCGGCGACGAAGAGGTACTGGGCGGACTCGTCGATGTGGTCGTACACCCAGAACTCGTTCTCAGGGAAATCGAACGAGCTGAGGGTAAGCTGGCGGAAGACGACTTTGTTAACAAACTCCTGCGAGTTGAAGCGCACCTTGGTCACCTTAAACGGCTTGCCGAGGCGGACGTAGACGCGGGCGCGGTCGTCCAGCACGCCGTCTACGGTGTAGCGAGTGCGGGCATAGAAAACCCGCTCGAGGTGGTCCTGGAGACGTTCGTTCTGGGGCGTGGCGGGGAGAACATCCTGGCTGCGCCACCAGGCGGCGAGGGCCTCGCCCGCCCCGGCGGTGGGTGTCGCCGGCTTCGTCTTTCCTTCGCGGTCGGGCCGGGCCAGGGGCACCAGGCCCGTTCGCGAAAGCATTTCGTCGGGCAGGATCCACGCGAGGGGTTCGAGGTGGGGAGTGATGCGGGCGCTTTGGGCGGCGGTGAGACCGGCGTCGAGGCTGCGCAGGAGCCACACGTAGGTCTCGGCTGCGTCAGCGTAGAGCGCCCGGC
>JAHEMB010000013.1 GCA_024643915.1 Rhodothermaceae bacterium
GCCCGTCTGCCGGCGCAAATACTACGAGGACTACCCGAAGCGCCTGCAAGACCTTGAGCACTTCGTCGGCCTCGCCGACAGTTTTGCCTCGCGCGCTGATTTCCTCTCCTCCCTCGCCCTCGATCCCATCGAACTCTCCGCCCTCGACACCGACCCGCTTGAAGAGGACGAGGCGCCGCTGGTGCTCTCGACCATTCATTCAGCGAAGGGGCTGGAGTTCCACTCGGTCTTCATCATCCACGCGCTCGACGGCGTGCTGCCCTCGGCCTACGCGCTCAAGGACGACGACGCCATCGACGAGGAACTGCGGTTGCTCTACGTGGCCGTCACCCGCGCCGAGGAGAACCTGTTCATCTCGTACCCCATCCTCCAGTACCGCCGCTACCAGGGCGAGTACCTGAGCAACCCCAGCCGCTTCCTCACCGACGTGCCGCCGGCCCTGCTCGAAGAATGGCAACTCGTCGAGGAGAAGAACGAAGCCCCGCCCCAGCTCGCAGCCGCCCCCGCTATCCTGGAATCAGGAAACGGGCGGGGCAAGAAAGATGAGTACGACGACGGGCTGCCTTTTTGAGCTGGAAAGCTGATACAACTTACCAGAGCACTTGCACGGGGTAGGCCGTAAAACGAGGATCTCGGCTTACCAGCGTCAGATTCTCGTGGCGGGCCTGTGCTATCAGCAGGCGGTCGAAAGGGTCCCGATGATGAAGCGGCAGATCATCGAGGGTGAGGATATGGGGAAGCTGGATGGGTAGAAGCGCGAAGCCATTGGCCGTTTGTTGCTCACCGATGATTTCTGCAAGGGGCTTGAAAAGTGTCAGCTTGCCGATTTGCGACTTGCTCTGCATCTTCCAGGCATTCACCACGCTTATAAAAACAACATTGCCGTCGTCTCGAAGGGCCATGCGGGCTGTGTCAGAGAGAAGACGTGATCGGGCATCCCACCAAAGAAGGGCGTGCGTGTCGAGCAAGAGCCTCATTCGTCACCCATCCAGAAGGCATCCGGCAACGCTTCGTCGAAGTCTTCGCTCATTTCGAACGATCCCGGATGCAGATCGGGCGCGCGTGCTGAGGAAGGGCCGCCACCGAACGATCCCTCTCAGACATCGTCAACGAGGCCGTCCGGGTGCTGCTCGCCGAGGATGCCGGTGATCTCGCCGCTATTGCGCGCCCTCTGTTTTATTGGACGTGGAGCCCCAGCCGTGTGAACAACGCCATTGGCCTTGACGGACAGGGGGCTCTCTGCTTGCAAGAGGTCAATAAAAGCCGTCAAATACGTCGGGGCCGCCGACGTTGCAGAGCGCACAGCGCGCCAATGACGAGGCATACCGTCCGCTGTGATCGGCAGCGTTACGAGGCGTCCTTCGGCTACATCCGGCGCCGCGGCCCAACCGGCGACGACCGTAATGCCGAGACCCGCTTTCACCAGGTTGAGGAGGCCGTCCGTGATCCGAATACTGGAACAACGGCGCGGCCTCACACCGGCCGGCATCAAAACTTCGCGCATCACGTCGCTTGCTTCTGCATCGTAGAGCAACAGGTGCTCCTCAGCGAAATCTTCAGCCGCCAGATACGGTCGCGTAGCCAGCCGGTGCTTCGGGGGTAAGACAGCCATCAAGGCATCCCTAAACAGCGATGTGGCGTGTAGCTTAGGATCGGTGATCGGCGAGTAGACCAGGGCGAGGTCGAGTTTGCCCGCCACCAGGGCTGCGATGGGATCATCTGTAGCCTGCATGTTCAGGTCGATCTCTACCTGCGGGTAGACGGCTTGAAACTGCTCGACGATGCCAGGCAACCAACGATAGCACGTAAAACACTCCGTCGAAAGGCGAATGCTGCCCACTGACCCCGAGGCCATCTGCAATACGGCTTGCTCGGCGTGCGCAGCCTGCTCCAGCAAGGCGGGCGCAACAGACAGCAGGTGCCGTCCTGCTGCCGTTGGAATCATGGTCTTTCCGTGACGATCGAAGAGGGTGACGCCTAGCTTCGTTTCGATGGTACGCAGTTGTCTGCTCAAGGCAGGTTGAGAAAGATGCATCTGCTCGGCGGCCCGTGTGATGCTTTGGGTTTCGGCAATGTGTTTCACCAGGCGAAAATGCCGGAGTTCGAGAAAGGTCGTCGTCATGGCTGCCGATCATTATGCAGTGCGGTTATGGTTACTGTGATAATAATGCATTTTGATGCTGATTACAACGGTTTTAGATTGGCTGTATCGCCCTACAGAATAACCCGGACGTGCTATGACCCCCTCTGCGTGCCGCGCACTCGACCGCCGTGCCTTCCTTAAATCGAGCAGTCTCGCTGTTGCGGGGGCAGGGCTCTGGACTCTTCCTGTGGCGGCCTTTGGTCCTGCTGAAGCCCCTGGCTCGCCTCGGGTGCAACGCCTCACGTGGGCAGGGCTGAAGATCGAAATGGAGGACACGACGTTGCTCATCGACCCCATCATCACTGATATCTGGCAGGGCAATCGTAGTTTTTCCATGGTTACCCCGGAGATCAACACCGAGCGCCGCTATGTTTTACTGACCCACCTGCACAATGATCACTACGACCGTGCTGCCGTAGCCGAAGCCTTAGGCGAGCGCGGGCGTGTTGTCTGTCACGAAGGCATCGTCGAAGAGGTGGCCTCCGACGGATTCCGCGTGCGTCCGGCAGCGCACTACGAACCGATCCGGCTGGGCGCATTTATCGCTACGGCCTTACCGGCTGTGGATGGGTTAGGCGTTAAGGGAGGGCAGGTTTCATGGGCCGTGCGGGGTGGGGGCAAGACTTTCTTTCACGGCGGCGACACGCTGTGGCACGGGCACTGGCGGCTCTTTCAACAGCAGTATGGCCCCTTCGACGCAGCGTATCTTCCGATCAATGGTTTTCAGCTACAAGGCATGGAGCCGCCCAGCACCATCGCTGCGTCCATGACGCCTGAGCAAGCTGTAGCGGCCGGCGTGCTGCTAGGGGCGCGAGTCGTTACCCCTATCCATTATGGGGTCAACGACCCGGAGTTCTACGTGGAATATCCGGAAGCTGAAGGCGCCTTCATTGCCCTGGCGCAAGAACGAGAGCTGGAAATATCCGTCTTGGCGCCGGGTGAGTGGGCAGCGGGAAGGCCATAGCTCCAGAGTTCCATCATCGAGGTTCAAGATGATACGGCGCGTTTTACAGGTGCTGGCAGGTGTACTTGTGCTCATTGCTATCCTCCTGGGGGGGGCCTTCTATCTGAGCCGGCCAGACGTCCCCCCCCTTGTACCGAATGTCAACGACAAGCCGGTCGGCACCTTCGCTGTGGAGACCGTGACGATGCACACGTTTTACGACGACGAAGTACGCGTTGACGAAGGCCGGATAGTCGTTCCGGAAAACCGCACGTCGGAGGCATCGAATCACATCGAATTGTTCTTCCGCGTGATGCGCACGGAGGCTGCCGACCCACGCCCGCCGGTGTTTTTCTTTGCGGGTGGCCCCGGTTCGTCCTCCACGCGTGTCGCGCAAACCACCTATTTCTATCTCTTCCGCGAGATACAGGAGTTCGCAGATGTAGTGTTGCTGGACCAGCGCGGAACAGGCGGTTCGAACCCGAACTTGCAGTGTTACAACCAACTCGGGTTGCCAACGGATATCACGGTGGACGTGCCCGCGCAGGCCGTCTCGGCGGTTGCCGAGGCCGTCGGCAAATGCGCGGACCGGTTTCGCCGTGAAGGGGTCGATCTCGCCGCGTACAACTCGGCAGAAAGCGCACACGATATCGAGGCCCTACGAAAGGCGCTGGGCTACGAGACGATTTCGCTCTTCGGCTATAGCTACGGCACGACGCTCGCCCAATTTTACATCCGCCTGTATCCCGACCGCGTTGCGCGGAGTGTGATGGCCGGGCCTGTGGCTACCGATGAAGCCTTGAAGCTGCCAGCACGCGTCAACGGAAAGTTCGAGGCGATGGACAGCCTGCTTGCGGCCGACCCGCTGGCCGTCCAATACATGCCCAGCCTCCTCGAACTAATGAACAAGGTCCACGCCGCGTTGCGCGCAAAACCGCAGTTCATACAACTCCCCCTCATGGACGCGGTAAGTGATGAGGACGGGGTACTTGGCAAGGCGGTCTTCCAGACGATTTCCCTCGTCAAGCCGCACTGGGAGCTGACCCTAACAGATCAGCACCTGCAAATGATGATGGCGACGCGCGGCGGCAATCCCACGTGGACGCGTAAGCTGCCTTCATTCTACTATGCCATGCATCGGGGGGACTTTCAAGAAGCGGGCAACTTCCTCCGCAACTTCCGGCGCGAAACGTTGCCCAACCTGCTGTTCTTCACCGCCAGTTGCGCCACGCGGTACTCGGAGGCGCGGTGGGCCGAGGCGTCTGCTACGTCGTCCTACGCTCTGACCCATACCGGCATCTCTTTCGGGCGCTTCCCGGAGGTGTGCGACGCCGTTGGTGTGCCAAAGCTACCCGGGTTGAGTGATCCCGTGACCGGGGAAACGCCCCTGCTCCTTATCGCCAGCACACTCGATACGCAGACGCCGGTGGCAAACATGCGCGTCGTCGCCTCCCGGTTTCCGGATCCGGTGACGGTGATCGTAGAAAACGCAAGCCACACAGATCTCATTTTCCCCGAGACCGGCGAGACCCTTCTCCAGTTTCTCCAGGGAGAACTGGTCGAGAGTAGCGTGCAGCACAAAGACGGACGGCGTGCCTTGCGCTTTCGCCGACCGATCTCGTTCGATCCGCTCGTGCCTTATCGATATTCATTACAGGACACGCTGTTCGCGGTCACACAGCGGCACGGCGTGGAAGCAGCGGTAGCGCGGTACGAGGTAATCAGGAGAGAAAACGCCTTGCAGGACGAATACCTATGGGATCTGGGAGAGAATTCCCTGAACGCGCTGGGCTACCGGTTCCTGCGCGCCGGCATGACGGAAGAGGCCATCCGAATCTTCGAGTTGAACACGGCCGTTTTCCCCAAGGCCTACAACCCGTTCAACAGTCTTGGGGAGGCCTATCTATTGGCCGGTCGGGTAGGGGAGGCCCGGAGGGCGTTGAACCGCGCCCTCGAACTCAATCGGTATGATGGAAACTCGTACAAACTGCTCAATCAGATGGAGGCGAATAAGTAACCGTGCATTCGACCTGATGACAACACCGCTGCGCGCAAGCAGCAATAGATGCCCACGTCGGCTCCGGCCTGGGGTTTACTACCGGCTCCACCAGGGATGAGGTAGCCGAGGCAGGGAAGAGAAGTCAGGAAGCGGCAGCAGCCGCACGCTAGAAGCCGCCCCGGAAGTCCGAAAGGGCGTTCTCCCAGTCTGCGCCGAAGCGCAGGTTGAGATCGTAGAACCGCCACGCGGCGGCGGCGGTGGCGAGGGCAAACAGCACGGAAAGCGTTTTCATGGCGTTGCTCCGGTTGGTGTATCGGTTGGGGCAGACGCAAGCCGCCCCGTGTGCTCAACGTCGTGTTGAGCCGCCCCTCTGGAACAGGGGCGCTCTTTAATTATCGGAGGCGGGCCGCATATCTTTATTTTCCATTTGCATACAGTGGAGCGAGCCTGCCTGGCAACACCTTGCCGAAGAGCGGAGCGACATTACCACCACGGTTGGACCGCTCGCGGTGAGCCGTCGAAGGGGAGCGGGCGCACAGCGTTGGGATTGTTGAAGGTGTTAGGCGCGTTCTCTTTATCTCGCGGCGCAACGCTGAAGCCTGCGATGAGGATTTTTTTGGAGGCTTTTGGAAGCGCTTCGAGCGGGTGGGACAATACCGAGTTAATGACGGCCATATTTTGCATTTAAGCCTCCTATCTCGTACTATTGGTGACCTTACAGTTACAGTTCTAATCTCCTCCATTATGGATAGGCCCGCCGATGTTGCTCGTCTGTCTGCCTGGGGCGACGGACGAAGCTGTGAGCGCAGAGGTGCGGCGTGAGGGTCATGCCGGGCACCCCGTGAACTCTCCCCATCACTCATCGGAGAAAGGTCTATGCAAAGGAATGTGTTACGACTCGCTGGGGCCTGTTGCCTGATGCTTCTATTGGCATCGTCCGCGCAGGCCCAAAATGTTGCTTCAGCCATTCAGTATGTACAGAATAATGCCTCCGCGCTCGGCCTGACCGCTGCCGACGTGGCGGACATGGAGGTCGTCAGCGCGTACACGAGCCAACACAACGGCGTCTCGCACGTGTACCTGCGCCAGCGTCATCAGGGCATCCCGGTTTACAACGGAATCCTCAACGTCAACGTCTTGCCGGGCGGTGCGGTCGCCGGGGTGGGCAATCGGTTCGTGCCGGATCTGGCGGCGCGGGCGCGAGGCGTGGCCGGGCTCTCGGCGGTGGGTGCTGCCGAGGCGGCGGCGCAGCGCGTCGGGCTGCCGGCGCAGGCCCTGCAGGCGATCAGTGCGCCGCGCGGGCCGGAGCGGGCCACCCTCATCGGGAACGCCGGTATCGCCCTGGAGCCTATCGAAGTTTCCCTCACCTACCAGCCGCTTGATGACGGCACGGTGCACCTGGCCTGGAACGTCGGCATCTACACGCTCGATGCCAACGACTGGTGGCAGATCCGCATTGATGCGGCCACGGGCGCCGAACTGGCGCGCGACAACTGGGTGGTGCACGACGACTGGAGCACGCCCCACGCTACGGCTACGCCGCCCTCGGCCGAGACGCTCGCAGACCCCTGGGCTGTAACCTCGGGTCCCTTCCTGTTCGCGCCGGATGACTACCGCGTCTATCCGGTTCCGGCCGAGAGCCCGCTACATCCGTCGTCCGGCGGCACAGCGCACACGCTCGTCTCAAACCCGGCCAACGGTACGGCCTCGCCCTTCGGCTGGCACGACACAAACGGCAGCACCGGCGCCGAATTCACTGACACGCGCGGCAACAACGTCGATGCCTATGCCGACCGCGATGGCAACGGCTCGCCGGACCCCGGCAGCCGACCGAGCGGCGGCGCCGGGCTCGTCTTTGACTATCCGATCAACCTGAGCCAGGAGCCGCCGACCTACACCGATGGCGCCGTCGTGAATCTCTTCTACTGGAATAACATCATCCACGACATCGCCTACCAGTATGGCTTCGACGAGGCCAGTGGCAACTTTCAGGTCAACAACTACGGCAACGGCGGCCTCGGCGGCGACGACGTGCGCGCCGAAGCACAGGACAATGACCTCGGCAGCGCGAACTGCAACGCCAACATGCTCACCCTTCCGGACGGCAGTCGGCCGCGCATGCAGATGTATACGTGTTCCAATACCAGCCCCGAGCGCGATGGCGACCTGGACAACGGTGTGATCGTCCACGAGTACACGCATGGCATCTCGAACCGCCTCACGGGCGGCCCCGGGACCACGAGCTGCCTCAACAACACCGAGCAGATGGGCGAAGGCTGGAGCGACTGGCTTGGCCTCATTCTCACTCAGCAGCCAGGTGATACCGACACACAGGCGCGTGGCATCGGCACGTATCTCTTCGGCCAGGCGCCCACCGGTCCTGGCATTCGCGCCCGGCCCTACTCGACGAGCTTCGGCGTCAACGAGTTTACGTACGATAACATCAAGACGGCATCCGTACCGCACGGTATCGGGCACGTCTGGGCCACGATGCTGTGGGATCTCAATTGGGCGCTCATCGGCGACCTCTTCCCCGCCCTCGGCGGCGGCGACGACGGCGCGGGCGGCGGCTCTGGCTTCGATCCCGACCTCTACAACGGCAACGGCGGCAACAACCTGACGATGCAGCTCGTGATGGACGGCATGAAGCTCCAGCCATGCAGCCCCGGCTTCATCGACGGCCGTGACGCCATCATCCTCGCCGACGACATCCTGACGGGCGACGGCAACCCGTCGACAAACGACGGCGCCAACCTGGAGATCATCTGGAACGTCTTTGCCCGCCGCGGCCTCGGCTGGAGCGCCAGCCAGGGCAGCAGCGGCAATCGCTCTGACGGCACCGAGGCGTTCGATCTCCCGCCGTTCCTCAGTGGCCCCAACGCCGACCTCTCGCTCTCGAAAACGGTCGATAACGCCACGCCCAACCCCGGCGACACCGTCACCTTTACCGTGACGGTGACTAACAGCGGGCCGGACGATGCGACGAACGTAGCCGTGGGCGATCAACTGCCGAGCGGCTTCGCCTTCGTCAGTTCCGCGCCGAGCCAGGGCAGCTACAACAGCGGCACCGGCGCCTGGACGGTGGGTACCATCGCCGACGGCGCCAATGCCACGCTCGGCATTACGGCCACGGTCAATGCCAGCGGCAACTACACCAACGTCGCCGAGGTGACGGCCAGCGACCTCCCCGACCCGGACTCGACGCCGAACAACAACGTCCCGAGCGAAGACGACCAGGACAGCGCGACCGCCGGCCCGGCGCCCTCGAAGATGCACGTCGAGACCATCGCGACGGGCCTCCAGGGCAACGGCAAGAAGCAGAATGGCACGGCGACCGTGACGATCTTCGACGATTTCGAAGGCCCAGTGGCCGGTGTCACGGTCTCGGGCACGTTTGGTGGCAGCTTCAATGAAACGGCCTCCGGCACGACCAACGCCAGCGGCCAGGTGTCGTTCGTTACGGTCGCGCGGGAGCGCAATGCCTCCGTCACGTTCTGCGTCGATTCGGTCACGGGCGGCTCCTTGACCTACGACAAAGCCGACAATCACGACCCGAACGCCGACTGTAGCGGCAGCGGTGGCCCCGCGACCACGGTGCACGTGCAGAGCATCTCGACCGGCTCAGCAGGCTTGGGTGGCGGCCAGAAAGCCGGTACCGCCACCGTGACGATCTACGGCGACAACAACAGCCCCATCGCTGGCTATACCGTCACTGGAGACTTCACCGGCGACTTCGAGGAGACCGTTACTAGTAGCGGCACCACTGACTCCAACGGCCAGGTGACTCTGCAGACGAGCGGCTCGAAGAAGGGCAAGGTCAACGTCAGCTTCTGCGTCAGCAACGTCAGCGGCTCGCTGCCTTACGACTCGGGCGACAACACGCCGGGCACGACGTGCACCTCGTTCGCCAAGCAGGGCGCTGCCGACGACGCCGTGCCGACGGCGTTCGCACTCGAAGCGAACTACCCGAACCCGTTCAACCCGAGCACGGAGATTGCCTTCGCCCTCCCCGAGGCTGCCCTCGTGCGCCTGGCCGTTTACGACGTGCTGGGCCGGGAGGTGGCCGTGCTCGCCGACGGCGCGATGGAGGCCGGCACGCACCGCGTGACGTTCGACGCGACGCGCCTGCCGAGCGGTACCTACCTCTACCGCATCACGGCGGGCAGCTTCACCGCAACGCGGCATATGGTGCTGCTGAAGTAACCGGACGAACGGTCAGTGCATCTTGAAGCAGAAAGAGGGATCTCGCCGGATAAGGCGGGATCCCTCTTTTCGTGTTTGGGGCTTTTCCTCGCACTCGTGTGGGCGGAGCGAGGGCGCGGCTTCAAGCGTGAGTGAAAAGGAGACAGCCCTAAAGCACCATCCGGCCTTCGATGGCGCGGGAGAGGGTGGCCTCGTCGGCGTATTCGAGGTCGCCGCCGATGGGCAGGCCGCGCGCGATGCGGGTGACGCGCACCCCCGTGGGGCGGAGGAGCTGGGAGAGGTAATAGGCCGTCGTGTCGCCCTCCACGTTGGGGTTCATCGCAAGGATCACTTCCTTGACCGGCGCTTTCTCCTCGCCCTCGTAGCCTTCCTCCGGCTCGGCAACGTGGCCGTTGGCGGCTACCTTCTGGAAATCGGGGTTGAGGCGGACCATTAACTCGCGGATGTGCAGGTCCTCAGGGCCGACGCCGTCGAGAGGGGAGATGACACCGCCGAGGACGTGGTACACGCCCCGGTACTCGTTGGTACGTTCGAGGGCGAGGACGTCGTTGTGCTCCTCTACCACGCAGATGAGCGTCTGATCGCGGCGGTCCGAGGCGCAGATGGGGCAGGGGTCGTTGTCGGTGATGTTGCAGCAGACCGAGCAATGCTTCACCCGGTCCTTCACGGCCACGAGCGCCTTGGCCAGCTCCACCACCTCCTCGCGCGGCATCTTCAGCACGAAGGCGGCCAGGCGCTGCGCTGTCTTCCGCCCCACAGTGGGCAGCTTGGTGAACTGCTCCACGAGCGCCTCAACCGATTCCGACGTGAAATGCATGGGGTTCGTTCCTAGTTCTTGGTACTTAGTTCTTTGTTTTTTGAAAAGATAGAAATTGCTGAGGACAGCGCTGTGTCACTATCAGCAGATCCTTTTTAGAAGGATCAAAGAACAAAGAACAAAAGCTCGCGAAGCGAGCGTCCGAAGAACGGAATCAAAGTCCGAGCGCGCCCAGATCCATGCCGGGGGGGAGGAAGCCGCCGGCCGCCTTGCCCATCTCGCCCCGCGCCAGCTCGGCGGCTTCGTCGAGGGCTTTGTTGACGCCCGCAATGACGAGGTCTTCGAGCAGTTCGATGTCGTCGGGATCCACGGCGTCGGGCTCGATCTTGATGGCGGTGATGCGCTGGGCGCCGTTGGCCGTCACCTTCACCATGCCGCCGCCGGCCTCGGCGGTGACGGTGCGGGCGGCGAGCGCTTCCTGCGCCTCGGCCATCTTCTGCTGCATCTGCATCACCTTGCCGAACATGTCGGCCATGTTGGGTTCGTTCATCGTGTTGGTGTTTGCTTTAGGCTGAAAAGGAGCGACAGCGGTGCGGCGTGTGAGGCCGGGGGCTGCTACTTGAGCGCCTATCCCCAAACCATCTGCGAGTTACGAGCAGCTGCAAGCGCACCGAGCTTCGTTGCGCTGCATCGCCGTATCGAGGATACGGCTGCTTCGCGCGCCTCGCTCAGCACCCTTTGGCTCTCTCTCACTTTCCACATCTGTTTTGGGATAGACGCTTGAGTTTGAGTTGCGGGCGGATCTCGGCGCCGGGGGGTGGCACGAGGGCGCGCTCGACGCAATCGGCCCGCAGGTCGAGCCGCTCGAGGAGAGCGGACCTCACCAGACGATCTCGCCGCCGAACTTGTCGAAGAGGGCGCGGATGACGGGGCTTTCTTCCCGCTTGCGTTGCATGTACTCCAACGGGTCGAAATCCTGGGCGGTTTCCTCGGTCTCGGCGGGCTCGACGGCCTCCTGGACGACGAAGCGGAGGTCGGTTACTTCGTCCCCGGCGGTTTCGGCGAGGTGCTGGAGGAGGAAGGCATCCTGGCTACCGAGGAGGCGCTGGTGGAAGTCGTCCGGCACGGCGATGAGGAGGGTCTCGCCGTCGAGGCCGACGGGGCGGGTGTGTTGCAGGAGGGCGCCGACGTGGATGCGGGCCATCTTCACGTTTTTCACGTAGCGCGGCCACGCGGCTTCCACCTGCTGCAGGAGGGGGGGCGCCTCTACAGCGAGGGCCACGTCGGCCACGGTCGCGCCGCCGTCGCCAGAGAAATAAGCGCTCGGCTCGTCGTGCTCCTGCGACTTTTTCTTGCTGAGGGCGGGCGCGCCGAAGAGGTTGAGGTAGCCGGACGCGGCCTGCGGCTCGGGGGAGGGCGCGGAGGACAGCGCGGGCGTGGGCGCCAGGGGCGGCGGCGTGGGGTCGATCTCTTCGTCGTCAGCCTCTGGCTCATCCTGCCAATCGGCGGCTGCCTCGTCAGCTAGCTCGGCCTTCTCCTCTTCCGGGGCTTCAATGCTGACACTGTCTGAGACGCCGGACTCCGGTTTCTCTTGCTCTTTTTCTTGCGGCGTCTCCTCTTTCGGTCGTGGCTCTTCCACACGCGGGGCGGCGGGCTTCGGCTCCTCGACGCGGGGGGCGGCAGGCTGCGGCTTCGGGGCGGGCGGCGGTGGCCTGTCTTCGGAAACCACGGTGGGGGGCGCGGCGGGGAGCTTGCCTTCCCTTGCTAGGGCTTCGAGGCGATCGATCTTCTGGAGGGCGAGGCGAAGGTCGGCGCTGTGGGTGAGGGCGGCCATCTTCAGGAGCGCCATCTCCAGCTTCAGGCGCGGCTGGGTGCTGCCCTTGACGGCGTCCTCAGCTTCGGCCACGATCATCAGCAGGCGCAGCAGGTCGGCCTCGGCGAAGCCGGCGGCGTCCTCGGCGTAGCGGCGGCGCGTGGCCTCGGCGGCTTCGATGAGGTCGGTGTCCGGCATGGTGTGGGCCACGAGCAGGTTGCGCAGGTGCTCGGCCAGCCCCACGAGGAACTCCTGCAAGTCGTACCCGGCGCGGACGATGCGCTCGACGAGGCGGAGCATCCCCGCGCTGTCGTGCCCGGCGGCGTGCTGCGTCACCTCGAAGAAGAGATCGACATCGACCACGCCGAGAGCCTGGGCGAGTTCAGCGTAGCCGAGGGCGGTGCCGCAGAGGGAGACGGCCTGGTCGAAGGCCGAGAGGGCGTCGCGAAGAGCGCCGTCGCCCTTGCGAGCGAGGAGGAGGAGGGACGCCTCGTCGGCGGTGATGCTTTCGGCCTCGCAGATCTCGTGCAGCCGCGCCGTGATGTCGGGCACGGGGATGCGGCGGAAGTCGAACCGCTGGCAGCGTGAGAGGATGGTGGGGAGGACCTTGTGCGGCTCGGTGGTAGCGAAGATAAAGAGGGCGTGCGGCGGCGGCTCTTCGAGCGTCTTCAACAGGGCGTTGAAGGCCGGTTTCGACAGCATGTGGACCTCGTCCACGATGTAGACCTTGCGGTTGGCCCCCTGCGGCGGGATGCGGATGCGCTCTTGCAGGTCGCGGATGTCGTCCACGCCGTTGTTCGAGGCGGCGTCGATCTCGATAATGTTGAGGCTGCGGCCCTCCTCGAAGGTGCGGCACGAGTCGCAGGTGCGGCAAGGCTCGGCGCCGTCGGCCCGTTCTTCGAGGGGCGTGGTGCAGTTGATGGATTTCGCGAGGATGCGGGCCGCCGTCGTCTTGCCCACGCCGCGTGGGCCGCTGAAAAGGTAGGCGTGCGCCAGGCGATCCAGCCGGATGGCGTTCTTGAGCGTGCCGGTGACGTGCTCCTGCGCCACCAGCTCGTGGAAAAGCTGCGGGCGGTATTTGCGGGCGGCGACGAGGTAACGTTGATCGGACATGGGAGAGGCTTACAACTTGGACGAGCTGAGGTGCCGGTGCGTGAAATCGCAGGTTACTGTTGTGAACCTGCGGTTTCCGAAGGAAACGTGAGAACTTCGCAGTAGCAGCGAGCGGGCCGACCCATGCTTGCAAGGTACAGAACCACCCCGCGCCGGGGCAAACGAATTCCACGTTGGCCCGCACGCAAAAAGCCGCCGATCCGAGGACCGCCGGCTTCTGCGAAAGCGCCTTCATCGAAGGCCGTTTACTCGTTTGTCTCGATGACCTTGGTGCCGGCCATGTTGTCGCCCCAGCGGCGGCCTGCGGGATCCGTCACCACCTTGTAGATCTCGAAGAGGCCGATGCCGAGCGCAATCAGGCCGACGACGGGGATCATGGCCCAGCCGAGGAAGGGGATATAGAGCAGGATCGTGGTGAGCGCGCCCAGGCCGAACATCCAGTTGCGGCGGAAAGACGTTTCGAGGTCCATCGGCTTGCCGTCGAGGCGCACGACGTTCAGCTTCATCACCTTCTTGCCGAGGGAGCGCAGCCGCATGAACTCGACATCGAGTCCGTCGCGGACGATCCAGTAGGCAGCGCCTACGAGACCGCCGAGAATATCGCTGATCATTCCCACGGCGAAGCTCAGCACCGCCGCCGTGATGCCGTCGATGAGGGCGGCGATGAAGCGTTTGCCGAGGTCGGTCTTCCCCGCCGTGGCAGTACTACCTGCCGAGGAGGCCACGGTGACGGGCGAGGCCGTAGAGGCAGCCGGGGACGGCGGGGCGGCTTCGGCAGGGGGGTCGGGACGCATGACGGGCTCGGGAGCCGGGGTCGAAGGCGGCGGAGCGCCCGGCGACTCAGGAGGCGTCACGGGGTCAAATGGGGCGTTGCCGGCGGCTGTGGGCACTTCGTTGGGGGAGGGGACGACCGGGTCGGACGGATGCGCGGGTTCGCGTTTCGGTTCCATGGTGCGTGGAGGGGTTGGTCAGAGGAAGCATGCGAATCGTTCCCCCTAACGATCTCCATTTCTGATGAAAAACGCAAGTCCCTGGAAAAATAGAGTTCAGTCTGCCTGTTCTGGCACCGGCTTCGGCGGGGGGGGCGGCGTCGCGGAGGCGGGTGCCGGGGCCTCCTGGGCGGCGGGGAGGGGCTGGAAGTGGAGGCGGCAGCGGGGCTCGTAGACGTCTTTGGCACCCAGGAGCACGCGCTGTCCGCCCGGCGTGAGGCGCTGCGAGTGGTTGGCGGGGGCGCCGCAGACCATGCAGACGGCGTGCAGCTTCGTCACGTATTCGGCCACGGCCATGAGTTGCGGAAGGGGCTCAAAGGGTTGCCCGAGGTAGTCCTGGTCCAGCCCGGCCACGAGAACGCGCTTGCCGGCCCGCGCGAGGTGCTCGCACACCTCCACCAGCTCCAGCCCGAAAAACTGTGCCTCGTCCACCCCCACCACGTCGGCGTCGGCGGCGAGGAGGATGATCTGCGGGGCCACGTGGACGGGCGTCGAAGGGATGGCGTTTTCGTCGTGCGAGACGACCTCGGCTTCGCTGAAACGGTTGTCGAGGGCGGGCTTGAAGATCTCGACGCGCTGCCGGGCGATGCGGGCGCGCTTGAGGCGGCGGATCAATTCCTCCGTCTTCCCGCTGAACATCGAGCCGCAGATGACTTCGATCCAGCCTCGCTGCTTATCGGTAAATACGTGCGGCTCCATGATGAAGGGGAGAGTAGCGAAGGGTAAGTGAGGAGTAGGAAACTACAAATCCCAAGCTCCAAATCCCAAATTCCAAGGGTGCTTCCAGAGATCTTGGAATTTACTGGCGTCAGTCGGGTTTACTGGCGTCAGTCGCGCTGCGCGCTCGTGTCGCCCTCGTGTGGATTTTGGAAATTCGAGCGTACCCGAAGGGTTGGTTCGGCGCTTATCGTTTACACGTCGGCGGCAGCGTTAGCTTCGATCCAGCCCCGGACGCCGTTGGGTAGGCGCACCTCCAGCCACCCGCCCTCGGCGTCAAGCACGTCGATCAGCAAGCCTGCGTGGAGGGCCAGTTCGGAGGCGGCGTCAGCGTCCGGCGCCTCGTGGAGAGGCGCGGCGGCGGCCACGATCACGGCCTGCCGGTCGAGCCGCCGGTCGAGCGAGGCGAGGAAGGCGCTGCCGATGAACAGCACGCTGCCGATGAGGGCGACGGCCAGGCCGCGCCGGTTCCACGCGTTGCGCGTGCCCGTCCACAGCCGGTAGCCCAGCAACCCCGCCGCCGCCAGATAAAGAACCAGCCCGATCCCGAAAAGCCCCCCGGCGCCGAGCAGGCGGACAAGGCCGCGCCACGCTGGCCGCCAGAACGGCGCGGGCACCTGCGAGAAGCGGTCGATGGTGCGGTTACGGGCCATCTCTAGGTTGTGCAGCACCTGCCGGTCGTCGGGGCGCAGCCGCCGTGCCTTTTCGTAGAAGCGGACGGCCTGGCCCAGTTCGTCGAGGCGGTAATAGGCGTTGCCCATGTTGTAATAAAGCGCGGCGCCCTCGTAGCCGCTCGCCAGGGCCTCGTCGTAGGCTGTGAGGGCATCGCGGTAGCGTCCCTCGGTGTAATGTCGATTGCCCGCATCGAAAGCGCGCACGGCGGTCTCCACCTGGCCGTAGGCGGGGAGGACGACGAGGAGCGAGAGGAGGAATGGACGAATGGACGAAGAAAGGAAGAACGGAAGAGAGCGGCGGGGAGCCGGAGAACCGGGGAGTCGGCGAGTGCTTTCCTCAACACAGCCGCTCCGACGCTCCGTTCCTCCGGCTCGCCGGGTCTCTTCTCGTCCATTCTTCCATTCTTTCATTCTTCCCCTCAATTATGCAACCGATGCAGGTTGCCGCAACGCTTCGTCCAGGGCCACGATCAGGCGGGCGGCGCGGTCGTGGGCGGCCTGCATCTCCGCCGGGGTGGGGCGGACGGGGGCGAAGCGCGCCCGGTCGCATTCGGCGAGGAGGGCTTGCAGTTCGGCGCGTGTGCTTACTTCTACGCCGGCCCCGCCGAGGCGGGCGTCGAGTTGAGGGCGCGTGAGGGCGCGTTCGCCGACGTTGAGGCGGTTGCCGACGAAGCCGAGGAGGGCGCGGGCCACCTCCTCGTAGAACGAGCGCGGCGCGTCATCTTGCAAGAGCGCCTCAGCCTGCTTCAGGTGGCGGCGGGCGATGGGGTGTGCCCGGCGGCCCCGCGCGTACTCCACGTCGGTGGCGAGGCGCGTGGCGTGGCGGTGGTAGCCGAACAGCCCGGCGACGGCGAGGGCGGGGAAGACGAGGGCCGCGTAGGCCCAGGGGTTCCGGTAGAGGGGCGTCCGGTCGGTGCGGCGCCATTCGGCCGTGGTGAGCGGGCCGGCGATGTCATCTACGGGGAGGCCGTCGCGTGTAGTGCCGGCGAGGGCGG
>JAHEMB010000475.1 GCA_024643915.1 Rhodothermaceae bacterium
GTCTTCAATTTGCTGCTCACCATTGCGCTCGCAGCCACCTTCATGGTGGTGAAGTATTTCGAGTACACCTCGAAGTTTTCCCACGGCATCTTCCCCGGCGCGCACCTGCACCCGCATGGCGAGTACGCCGAGTTCGGTATTCCCTACGCGGCGCAGTTCTTCAGCATCTACTTCGTTATGACGGGCATCCACGGCGTGCACGTCATCATCGGCATGGGGCTCATGGGCTGGGTGGCGTTGAAGGCGAAGCGCGGCGCCATCAGCAGCGAATGGTACACGCCGGTTGAACTCGTCGGCCTCTACTGGCACCTGGTCGATATCATCTGGATCTTCCTCTTCCCGCTGCTTTATTTGATTTGAAACGTGAGGGTGCCCTGCTGGGGCGTTGAGGCAAGCACCCTCACGTTTCACGCATCACGTTTCATTAGATCGGCACAACGAACAGGCCCAACGAAATTCTAGATAGAGAACCCATGGCACAGGTACGAGGGGCGCAGGCAGGAGGGACGAAGGGGCGGCCGAGCGACCGTTTCCACACGCCGACGCCGTTGCGCGGGCCGCACCACGAGGATGCGCCGCACGGACATCACTCGATGCCGAAGCCGCTGCTGATCAAGGTGTTCGCCGCCCTCGTCGCCCTCACCGTCTTCACGGTGCTGACGGCGCAACTCGATCTCGGCGCTTTCAACGTGCCGCTAGCCCTCACCATCGCCACGGGGAAGGCAGCGCTCGTGGTGCTGTTCTTCATGGCGCTGAAGTACGACAACCGTGTCAATATGCTCGTTTTCACGGTCGGCGTTATCATGGTGATCGTCTTCCTCACCTTCACCCTCTTTGATACCGCCTTCCGGGGCGACATCGGCAACGTGGACCCCGAGACGATTGCCGATATCGAGCGGCAGGAAGAGGTCATGCGCGCGGAGGCGTTTCGGCTCGGCCTCATTTCTGCCGAACCGATGGCCGGGGCCGCCGACACCACCGCTGTCGCCGATACCACCGCCGCCGGGGCAGCCGGGGCAGACACGACTGCTGCCGGAGCATCCGCCCCCGATGGTGCCACTGCTGCTGATTCCTCGGCTGCCGACGAGCGTCAATGATCTGCGGTTAGCTGCCCGGCAGATTTCACAGGCGGGCGCGGAACCACGAGGGCGGCGTTGGGTGAGCTAATAAGGAGTAACCTAGACGTGGGGGCGCGCGTCTGATAGACAGGATGATTGCGCACGTGGCACGGCGGGTCCCATGTATATCTTCTTCTTCCTCATCGCCCTTCCGCTACTCCTTTGCATGGTAGCGTGGGCCGTCGTCACGGCCTACCGCATCTTCCGTCCCACGCAGCCCCTGCCCTTCGAGCGCGATCCTGTCATCGTTCGGCAGAAAGTTGCCGCCTCGGGGGCGGGCGTGCCGGTGGGGGTCCGTGAGATCCGCGAGGACCAGCGCTATCATCAGCAAGCCCCTTACCGTCCTAGTTACCGCTATGCCTTCGGCGGCTCCGAGGGTCTGCCCCCGGCCTGGAAGGACGATCTCTGGCTCCGGCGGAACTGACGGAGGATAGAAGATGGAGGACAACAGGTGACTGCTCTCGCCTTTTTCCTTCCTGTAGCTTCTAAAATCTTCTCGCTTGATCTTCTATCCTCCATCTAGCGAGCGCAGTGAGCGGTCCATCCTCCCTTGCTTCACTTCTCAGAGACGAAGCGGTCTACCTGCGGTAGAAGGAAGTCGGCGAGGTCTTCGCAGGAGGTTTCCAGCGTTTTGCGGAACTCCTCCGTCTCTTTGCCAAAGTGGCCGGTTACCACCTTGATGATGTGGCACGGGATACCGTAGGTGGCCGTCACGTACGCCACGGCGTAGCCCGTCATGTCGCTGAAGTCGGCGATGCGTTGCCAGTAACTCTGCTCGCTCTGCCCGCGCACCGTGTGATCCTGCGTGACGAGGGTGCCCTCCGGCAGGCCGTCGAAGGGCACTTCGAGGGGCATCCGGGGATAGGTGGGCGCCGCCAGTTCAATGCGGTCGCCCTCGAAGACCTGTGCGGCAGCGACGACGGTGTTGAGCGCGAAGGCCTCCTTGAGCGCCGTACAGGTGCCCGCGTGGAACAGCCGCTTCGGCTGGATACGCTGTAAGAGGCGCTCAGTGCGCAGCGTCGCCTTGATCTTACCCACGCCGATGAGCGAGATGAGCACATCGTCGTCGTGCTGCGTGTCGCCTTCGACGAGGCCCTCGAAGCGGCCTCGTTTGTACCTCTGGAGAAAAGGCAGCGCCTCCTCTTCCGTAGCAAAAATGATTGCGATCATTGAACACCAAATCGTTTGGCAAGTAAAGGAAAGGACGTATGGATGAAAGGCGTGAAGGGGAGAGACGTTCTTGCGAAGCCCTGGAACGCTATAGGCACGCGAACATCTGAACGCTCGAATTTTTGTTGGCTCAAGTGGAGCCGTTCCCACCCGATACCCTATATTTAAGGGATTCCTGGACGAAAAACACCTGCCACATGAAAATTGTCGAACTCTTGGCACGCGCCTCTGATCCCCTCGTTTCCTACGAAATCATCCCGCCTAAGCGCGGTAGCTCAGCGCAGGAGATCATGGCCATCGTTGAAGACCTGATCGAGTTCGAGCCACCGTTCATCGACATGACCAGCCATACGGCGGAGGTCTATTACGAGGAACTGCCCGACGGCACCTGGAAGCGGCACGTGACGCGCAAACGGCCCGGCACGCTCGGCCTGTGCGCCGCCATCAAGGGGCGCTACGGGGTCGAGACGGTGCCGCATCTGCTCTGCCATGGCTTCACGCGCGAGGAGACGGAGGACGCCCTCATCGAACTCAACTACCTGGGCATCCAGAATGTGATGGCCCTCCGGGGTGACGATGGAGGCTACCAGAAACCCATCCCGCCCAATCGCTCGTGCAATACGAACGCTATCGAACTTGTCTTGCAGGTCGCGGGGATGAACCGAGGGCAGTACCTCGCCGACCTCGTCGATGCGGCGCCGAGCGATTTTTGCGTAGGCGTAGCTGGCTACCCGGAGAAACACTTCGAGGCGCCCAATCTGACGTGGGACGCGCTGAACCTCAAGCGCAAGGTGGATGCTGGTGCGCAGTACGTCGTCACGCAGATGTTCTTCGACAACGAGAAATACTTCCGCTTCGTTGACCGGTGCCGCGAGGTGGGCATCGACGTGCCTATCATCCCAGGGCTGAAGATTCTCACGAACAAACGGCACCTGCGCTCCCTGCCGGGCCGGTTCTTCGTCAACATCCCCGAGCCCCTCGCCGCCGAGGTCGAAGCCGCTCGCCCCGAGCAGGTGGTCGACATCGGGGTGGAGTGGGCCATCCGGCAGAGCGAGGAACTGATGAGCGCGGGGGTGCCCTGCGTGCACTTCTATATCATGCAGAACGCCCACGTGGTCCGGCGCGTGGTAGAGCCCCTGCGGAAGATGGCATAGCTGATGCGTGAGACGTGATGCGCGAGGGCGCCTTGCTGGGGCGTTGCGGCAGGCACCCTCGCGCCATCACGTTTCATTTGTGCAGGTCCTTGTTCGTGCTTCTGAGCTTGGCCTTGTAGCGGAGGATCTGCCGCCGCAGGCGCTCGACGCAGTGGTCGATGGCGACTTCGTGGGAGGGCGCGCTGTCGCTGGCGGTGAGTTGCTGGCGGTATACATTCAGGGTGATCTCTGCCGTCTTCGTTGCCTCAGCCGTGCCGTCTTTCATCAAAATAACGTGGGCCTCGGTGATGCCGTCATAGTAACGTTCGAGCCTGGAGAGCCGGTCGGCGACGTGTTGGCGCAGGGCGGGGTTGGCCTCGAAGTGACGGGCAGTGATCTGGGTTTGCATGCTTTCCTCCAACGCTTCTTTAGGATTGCGCGATACCGGAAGCCGGCCCTGCCGACGCAGCGTGCAGCCCGGACGGGAGGAGGGGGAGAGGAGGAGCGCCGTCCGTGCGGTGTCCTGTAAGGCAAGGCCGAGGTCAGGTCACCCCTTGTTTACCCAAAACGCGGCACTTAATCAATGCCGCTCCGTGTTTTTAGCGCTGCGTTG
>JAHEMB010000476.1 GCA_024643915.1 Rhodothermaceae bacterium
CTCGAGGTTTTCGAGATGACCGGCAATGGGCTGGGCACGCGCGACATCGCCGAGCGCCTTGGCCTCTCGGTAAAGACGGTCGAGTCCTACCGGCAGCGGATCAAGAGCAAGTTGGGCCTGCGCAACGCGCCCGAACTGATGCGCGAGGCCGTGAAGTGGGTCTCGGGCGTCGAGATCTGTTAACCTTGTGGTGTGTGGCTGAACGAGGGGCGGCTTTCGTGGGGAGGCCGCCCCTCGCTATTTGCTCTGATCAAGCATGCGGGGAAAGGAGGGCCTCGTCGCCGCACGCTACCGCGTTTCTTGATCCAGCACGTCGACAGTGTGGCGATAGAGGGCGCGGGCGCGGGCCGGGCTGTCGCCGATGCACAGGACCCCCAGCTTGCCGAACTCGGAGAGGGCGCCGATGAGGTGGAACACGACCCCCTGCTGCGTGGCTCCGTGGAAGTGCAGGTCGTGGTACACGGCCAGGTCGATCAGGTCTTCGGGGGTCAGGCCCTTGTAGGCTTCGCGCAGCAGGTTGTCTGAAGCGTAGTAGTAGCGCGGCTGGCCGGCAGGCGTGTAGTAATTGCCGGTAGCCGGATCGTACTCTCCATCGATCAGAAATTGCAGCATAAGGAAGGGGTGGGTCGTGCCGCCTTTGCGCAGGTTGATTTCGATGGCGTAATGCGTCCAGCCGTCGTCGTGCGGCACCGAGATGAAGTCCACGCCGAAGCGGCCCAGCACGCCCCGCTGCCGGAGCACCTCGGCGACCCGCATCCCGGCCTCCTGGATCGCCAGGCGGTAGGCCGGGTCGGCGGGAAACGTGCAGCCGAGGAAAATCTGACCGGACGAGCCGCCCAGCACCTGATCGTGCGTGGAGATCGCGACGGCCTGGCCCAGCGGGTCGATCCGGCACTGCGCCGAGGGCGAGCACTTTTGCGCACCTTCGAGGAACACTTCGACGATCCCGCCCATCACGGCAAACTTGTCTCGAAAAGGCTCCCATGTCTCCGTGGCGGATTCAAAGCGCAGGCGATGGGGAAGCACCTGCCCCACCCACGCCGCAAGGGCCGCCCCGGAAGGGGCGTCCTCGTAGGAAAAGAGGGCGTTCCCCTCGCCTGAAAATCCTTCGTTCAGCTTGACCACAGCTTTTCGGAGGTCCGGCGTGCGCCGCTTCAGATCGGTGAGGGCGCCGACGAGATCCTCCTCGTCGTACAGGTTTTCGTATCCGTCCAGCAGGGAGATCCCGGCTTCTCGGAAGATCTCCCTGCTCCCGCTCTTCGTGCCGAGGTGAGCCAGGGCCGGGTCCGTCGCATAGAGGGGAATGTCGAGCGCAAGCGCGAGCGTGCGTTCGAGCACCGAGGCGTTGAAGCAGGTCATGTGCGCGTATTCGCACCCTGCCAGTTCGTCCCGGATACGCCGCAACAGGCGAGGCCGCGCGAGGATCTTCTGGGTCAGGGGCACGAGCGAGGCATCGTGGCAGCTCAGCATCGTCAGCCGCTGCCGGGCGTGGCTCGTCGGGATGCCCGGCAGCAGGTGCAGGTAGTAATCGATGATGGTGGGAGCGATGGGCTGGCTCGTGACGTAGACGACGCGCGTGCGGGGCATGCGCAGCAGCATCAGCAGGCACAGCATCCGCTCTTCGTAATGATGCGCCCCTGCTATTTTGCTCAGCTCTGCCGGGTCGAGGCTCAGGCTGGGTACGACGACGACCGTGCGCGGCGCATGTGTGTGCGGAAACACCTGCTCGAACTGGCGAGCCAGGTGCCGCTGAAGCCGCGCGAAGTGTTGCCGCGCCTCCTTGTCAGCGAGCGCCGGACTCGGCCGGGTCTCCTGCTGCGCCTCCGAGCGGGCCAGAAGGTCGCGGTAGGTGTCGAGCATGGCCTTTTCGGCATCTATTGACGAGAGAAGGTTCTCTTAAGGGTACGCCCGGCGCACTATCGGGCCTGACAGCGAGCCCGCGAAAGGCGTGTCGGGCGTCTCCCCACAAAGCCGCCGGGGCCAACGTTGCCGGGTAGCGCCCTACAAACCGGGCCAGCCTTTCCTTACAGTTTTCAGCGTCTTGCCCCTTGCCGGCATCAACCGAAGGGATGCTATGCTAGCAGGAGGCGGCCCGGCACCGCCCGCGCGCCCTCCTTCATCCAGCACGAGGAAGCCATGCTGCGGATCAACAAGATTCTCTTCCCCACCGATTTCTCGACCTGTGCCGAGGCGGCCTTTGCCCACGCGGCCCATCTGGCCAGGCAGTACGGCGCCGCGCTGCACGTGCTCAACGTCAACGTGCGCGCCCTCCACGCCCCTGACGATCCGATGGATTTCCTCGATCTCCAGCAGGATGCCCAGAACCCTGGGCTCCTGTCGGATGAGCGGGCCGTCCTGACGAAGACCGCCGGGAAGGACGTGCCTGTGATCCATGCCCAGTTGCAGGCCGCCGCGCCTGCCGAGGGCATTCTGGCATACGGCAGCACGCACGACGTGGACCTGATTGTGATGGGCACGCATGGCCGGCGCGGCATCGACCGGCTGGTGTTGGGGAGCACCGCCGAGGAGGTCGTGCGCCTGGCAACCGTGCCCGTGCTCACCGTGCCGGGGGCGGAGCGGAAGGCGCCGGACCCCGTCGTCCGTCGCCTCCTGGCGCCCGTTGACTTCTCGCCCTTCAGCCGGCTGGCCATCTCGTATGCCAAGGAACTGGCCGCTGCCTATGGCGCCCCTCTCGACGTGCTGCACGTGGTGAGCGAGCCGTCATTCAACAGCCCGTTCGTGCCCGAAGCCGACCCGGTGCTCCTCCCTACTTCAGCCGAATGGGCCCGCCAGGCGAAGCAGGCCCTGGGCGACCTGGTGGACCAGACCGAGGGCGCCGACATCAAGGTTCAGACGTTTCTGATCACCGGCTCCCCCGCCCACGAGATCGTGCAGTTCGCCGCGGCCCAAGGCGCGGACCTCATCGTCATGGCCTCGCACGGCCGCACGGGCCTGAAGCACTGGCTGCTGGGGAGCGTCACCGAAAAGGTCGTCCGGTCGGCTCCGTGTCCCGTCTTCACCATAAAAAGCTTCGGCAAATCGCTCCTCTCGCCTGAGGCCCGCGCCGCAGTCGCAAGAGCCAGGCAGGCAGTTTCGGGTTGAAGGGCACGGCTCGCGCTCCTTGGCGCAACCCATGGGGTGTGAACGTAAGAAAGCGCGGATCGGCGCGTGCCCCTCCATCTCCGCCTTCCTCGCTGCAGGATCAACGTCGCGCACGGTGGCCTCGATGCAAGGGCCCCGCGTCGGAAAGCGCCTTCTAGGTCCGACCACACCCGAGGGCCGTCCGCGAGGGGGCCTCTCTCCAGGCGTGCGATCTCAAGTCCCTTGCTCTGTCGTAGGTCCCTTCCTGCCTGGGATCAGTCGTCCTCCTCGTACCGAAGCGGAACGGCAGGCGCAGCGTGGTCGGCGCCGACCCGGATCTCGGGATGGCTGATCTGTCCGCCGAGGTAGGCCGTCCATCCCATCCCCCCGCTTGCAGCAAGCGCCAGCACCAGCACCACCCCGACGGCTAGCGCACGCAGCTTGCGCTTGAGCGTAAACAGGGCGGCAAGCGCCCCAACACCCAGTGTCCCGACTATCCAGAGCGCCACAGCGGCGGCCTCTTCGTGCGGCTCGATCAGCGCCTCCGAAACACCTGCCAGCCCTTCGATGGCCTCTTCGGCGGCCTCGCCAGTGAGGAAAACGGCGCCCGCTGCAAGGGCAGCGATGACGAAAGCGCCCAGACTCGCTTTGATAACCTCATTTTTCCGCCGCAGCATCCCGTAGAGCAGCAGCAATAGGCCGAACACCGTACCGAGCAGGGGAACATGGTTCATCATCAGATGAACATGCACAGCATCCATGATCGTTATCCTCCACGTTATGAGGTCAGGCGACCTCGTCGATTTCAAGGCTGAGCTTCTCGTCGAGCAGTGCTGCCAGTAGCGGCAGAGCCTCCTTGTCGAGAATGTTGAGGGCGTGGATGCCGGCCAGCTTTTCGACGAGGGCGATGCCCGCCTCCGTGTTGGTGGCGGCGCCAGTGACAAGGTCGGG
>JAHEMB010000477.1 GCA_024643915.1 Rhodothermaceae bacterium
AAGGACTTCATCCCGCGCGCCGATCTCATCCTCTTCATCACTTCCTTCGACCGGCCCCTGTCGGAATCCGAGCGCCAGTTCCTCAGCTTCATCCGCGACGCCTGGGGCAAGCGCCTCATTTTCGTGCTCAACAAGATTGACCTGTCCGAGCCTCAGGAGCTGAAGCAAGTGATCGACTATCTACAGACTAGCTGCGGGGAGCTGATGAATTTCACGCCCCACATTTTCCCTCTGAGCGCGGAACGCGCTTTCGAGGCTAAGCAGGCAAGCGACCAGGAGGTACCAGATGAATTCGCAGCCTTCGAGCGGTTTCTAGTCGAGACGCTCGCCGGGCCGGAGCAACTGACCCTTAAGCTGACAGCGCCTCTCGACTCCGCCGCCCGGCTGCTGCACAACGCCGACGAGCGCCTGACCGCGCGTCGCGCTTTGCTCGAAGAGGATGAGGCACGGCTGACGGAACTGCGGGCGCACTTCGCGGCGCAGGAGGCCGAGTTGCGCGAGGGGTACCAGCGCTACCTGGCTGAGGTAGACAACCTGCTGTTGAAGATGGAGAAGCGCGGTGTGCAGTTCCTCGAAGACAACATCCGCGTGGGCAAGCTGCGCCTGCTGCGCGACCGCGACGCCTTCAAGGAGGAGTTCAGCCGCCAGGTGATCCGCGACAGCGAGCGCGAGGTGGAGGCCCGCCTGACCGACGCCGTGGACTGGCTGCTGCGCCATGTCCTGCAACTCTGGAACTGGACGCTTGCGCGATTCGACCGGGCACGCCACGCCGGCAGCGGCTTGCCCAGCCACGGCGACGCCCTATACAACCGCGCCGAGGTGTTCGAGAAGGTCCGGCGCGAGGCCGATCGCCGCATCGCGGCCTATGACCTTAATGAGGAAGCGCGCCGCATCCTCGAAAACGCCCGGAGTGCGGCTGCCCTTTTCCTCGGGGCCGAAGGCATCGCCGCCGGCATTGGTACAGTCGCCGCCGTCGTAATCGCCACCACCGCCGCCGACGTAACAGGCGGCTTCATCGCCGCTGGCGCGCTGGCCCTGTTCGGTTTCCTTTTCCTGCCGCGTCAAAAACGGAAGGCCATCCGGGAATTTAAGGACCGCGTGGACGGACTCCGCAAGGAACTGGAACTCGCCCTCCGCGCCCAGCTCGAACGCGAGATCGAAGAGGCGATGCGCCGCGTCTACGACCTCATCGCACCCTTCGCCGGCTACGTCGAGAAAGAGAAGGCCACGCTGGAGGCGACTGCTGAGGCCATCACGGAGGTGACGGCACGGGTGGACACGCTGCGACGCGAGGTTCGCAACTCCTTCGGCGATGTTCAACTGGCGGGTTGACTGGAACCGCCTTTCGCGCGCTCCGGGGCGGGCCGTCGGTCAGAAAAGGAGCACATCCTCGCCCGGCCGATGGACGAAGATGGCAAAGACCTCTCCCACCTCTTTCTCCGGCACGGCGCCCGCTTCCGTTGCCACCCCGAAGGCCACGCCGGCCGGCTGATCGTGGTAATACAACGTGCCGTTTTCGTAAGGATTCATCACACTCTGAAGGGCGGTGTGCTGCGTTCTGACCTTCTCCAGCGTGCTTCGGGTGGAGAGGCCGTCGGATGTTGCATAGTCGGGGCCGGTGGCGAGAATCTGCACCACCTGGTCATCCTTGGAATAGACGACCAGGTCATCGCCTTCTTTCTCCCAGGCATCCACCTCCACCGGGCTGCCGTCATGATGCATCCGCCACATGCGGTCCGGCGCGCCGAGCGCCGCATGCACTTCCGCCTGTTGCGCGCCCAGGGCCACCGGGCCGAGCCGCGTACCTGGCACGACCACGTGCGCCTCATCTTTCACCGGCTGCGAACGCACCGTGTCTTCGGGGGCCTCACAGGAAGCGAGGAGTAGCAGAACCGGGGCAACCAAAAGCAGAAGTGCACGCATGGTACTCAGCGGGAAGTGCTGACCTGTTTGGATCGGGGTTTCTGTGTTGAAGAGGGACCGGCCCTTAAACGCCGCCGCTGCCAACAGATACAGCCCCGACCGGTTCCGCCAGGCGGCGCGTGCATCAGCGGCGGGGCCGGGGTATTTCTCGAATCGCCTGATAAACTTCACCTCAACCGTGTCCAACAGCCTGCGCCTTTGTTATCTTTCAGGGCACGGACGTCGCAGCGCGCCTGGCGAGCTACTAGAGGCGACGACGCGTGGGTCGTGTCAGCACAGCAGGTGGGGTGGAACGCAGAAGAGGCAGCAGACGGCCCGGCATCCTTTAATCCATAGTACGCACCAGGAGTACCATGAGCGAGGCAGATGAAAACCTGGTCATTTTCGTCGTGGATGACGAACAAGACGTGCAGTGGCTCTTCAAGCAGCGCTTCCGCAAAGAGGTGCGCGCGGGCAAGATCGACCTCAAGTTCGCCTTCTCGGGGGATGAAGCCCTCGAACAGCTTGAGGCAGGCAACCTGCCCGACCTCATCCTTTCCGACATCAACATGCCGGGGATGACGGGCCTCGAACTGCTCAAGAGCATCAAGGCAAAGTATCCGCAAGCCCGCGTGATCATGGTGACTGCCTACGGCGACGATCACAACTTCCGCACGGCGCGCGCTTATGGCGCCGACGATTATTTTACCAAGCCCATCGACTTCTCGGCGCTGAAGGCCAAGCTGGATGCAGTCTGAGCAGGCCCTTCACGAAGCCGTCCCCTTTCCCGTGGAAGCTGCCGCCCCGCTCCTCAAGATGCTCGTCGTTGATGACGAGCCGGACCTGGAAACACTCGTGCGGCAGAAGTTCAGGCGACGGGTTCGCTCCGGCGAACTCGAGCTGTTTTTTGCCGCCGACGGCGTTGAGGCCCTGGAGATTCTTGCAGCGGAGCCGTCCATCGACCTCGTGCTGACGGACATCAACATGCCCCGGATGGATGGGCTAACCCTCCTGGGTAGGCTGGGCGAGTTGGACCGGCTGCTCAAGGTCATCATCGTCTCGGCCTATGGCGACATGGAGAACATACGCACGGCCATGAACCGGGGCGCGTTTGACTTCATCACGAAGCCTATCAATTTCGACGATCTGGAGATCACCATTGACAAGACCCTGCGCGAGCTGAAGCTGCTCAAACAATCAGTGGCGCTTCAGCAGCAACTGACGGCCCTTCAACGCGAGCTAGAGCTCGCCAGCCAGATCCAACTCTCCGTCCTCCCCTCTCCTGCCTTCGACCGCGCCGACTTCGAGCTTTTTGCCCGCATGATCCCCGCCCAGGAGGTTGGCGGCGATTTCTATGATTTCTTCCTGCTCGACGACGACCATCTGGGCTTCGTGCTGGGGGACGTCTCCGGCAAAGGGATGGGGGCGGCCCTGCTGATGGCCATCACGCGGACAATGCTGCGCGCCACCGCCCTGCGCGGCCTCTCCCCGGAGACTTGTGTCACCCACGTCAACCGCGTGCTGTATCCGGAAACGATGAAGCGGATGTTCGTCACGCTCGTCTATGGCATCCTCGACACCCGGACGGGCGCCATCAGCTATGTCAACGCCGGGCACAACCCGCCGTATCTCCTCCGGGGGGAACGGGTCGAAGCGCTGCCGCGCACCGAGGGTCTGGGCCTCTGCCTCATGCCCGATTTCGAATACCGCAACGGCACCGCCCGCCTGGCCCCCGGCGAAGCCTTGCTGCTTTTCACCGACGGCATCACCGAGGCGGTGGCGCCGTCCGGCGAGCGCTTCGACGAGGAAAGGTTGGAGGCTTTCCTGCACGGGTGTAACGAGACCGCGCCGGGTCCGCTTATCGATGCCGTCCTTGATGCTGTGAACCGCTTCGCCGACGCCGCGCCGCAGGCCGATGACCTGACGTTGCTCGCCGTACGGTTCAACGGTCGCTGAATGCTGTGACAAGCACTTCTTGATGGATTCTGAACGCCCCTTCAGCCATCATGCTCCGTTTGTCACAGCACTGAGCGTCGTTTCGACCTTCACCTCGCCCTCCAGAGAACGGTGGACGGGGCAGCGGTTGGCAATCTCCAGCAGGCGCGCGCGCTGTTCTTCGTCGAGCGGACC
>JAHEMB010000478.1 GCA_024643915.1 Rhodothermaceae bacterium
GGACGAGCGGCGCCTCGTGCACCAGCCCCGCCAGCTCCCGTTGCAACGCCACCGCCTCCTGCCCTGTCAGGTCCCACGGGTGCGGGTGGTGAATTTCAAACGGCATGGAAACCTGCTTCTGCTGTCGGCCTTTGAAGAGCGCCCTTTTTTGGTGAATCTAAGATAACGAGGAGCCGAAGAATCGATAGATGGGTTTATAGATGCACCCTCTTCGTTTCCTCGTTTCCTCGTTTCCTCGTTTCTTTATGACGAAGTACCTCCTCCTCGCGTTGCTTGTGGCCGTGCCGGTGCAGGCGCAGGACGCCGCCGAGCCGCAGCCGTCGCGCAAGTCCGGCAAGAAGGCATTTGCCCTGAGCCTGCTGCTACCAGGGCTGGGGCACCGTTATGCGCACGGCGGGAGTTGGGCCGGCAGCGCCACCGTCTTCGCCCTGGCCGATGCAAGCCTGTGGGCCAGCCTCGTGGGGACGACGTGGCGGCGCGACGACCTCGTGCAGAGTTACACCACCCTAGCCGCCAGCCGTGCTGACGCGAAGGTGGCGGGCAAGGACCGCACCTTCTTCCTCAACCTCGCCTCCTTTCACTCGTCCGACGAGTTCCGCGAGGTGATGCTGCGCAACCGCGCCTGGGACCAGATCGACTACGTCAGCGACCGGGCCTTCCACTGGGCCTGGGCCTCGGAGGAGGACTTCCAGGCTTTCCGCGCCCTCCGCGACGATGCCGAGTCGATGCGCCGCCGCCGGGGCGTGGTGGTCTCGCTCCTCGTCGCCAACCGCCTGCTGGCCGGCCTCACCGCCCTTCGCGCCACCGGACGTGCCAATGCCCGCCTGCCCGAAGTGTCGCTCTCCCTCGCCCCCGCCGCCGACCTGCCCCTGGTGAATCTGACAATGCGTTTCTAATGGGTTTCGGGGCTCAGGTCAGGAGAAACTCGAAACTTGAAACTCGAAACGCAAGATCATTAGGGTCTTTCAGACAGGATAGCCTCGACAGGTTGCCGTTGTGTCTGCGGGATCTCCAAGGGGTAGCCGTACCAGAGCAGGGCGACGACCGTTTCTTCGGTGGGATCGAGGCCGAGCAGGTCGAAGAAGCGCGGGTGGCGGGTGACGTCGCCGGTGCCCCACTTCACCCCCACGCCCTCACTCCACAGGAAGAGTTGCAGGTTCTGCACGGCGCAGCAGCACGCCCCGTAATCCTCCCGCGCCTTGACCGGGTCGTCCGAGGTACGGCAGGTGACGAGCAACCAGCCGGGGATATCCAGCCAGCGTTCGCGCTTCGCCTGCCTGGCGCTTTCGCCCCGCGCCTCGGCGACGAGGTCGGCGTTGAGGTGGGCGAGGGCCTCGGCGGTTTCCCTTCCCAGCAGGTAGAAATGCCACGGCTCCGTCAGCCGATGGTTGGGCGCCCACCGCGCCAGGTCGATGGCCCGGCGGAGAAGGGCTTCTGGCGGCACCCTACCCGGCTCGAAGAGGTGGATCGTCCGCCGCGTCTGGATCGCCTCAGCGACGGGGTTCGTGGCCCGTTGTCTGTTGTCCGTGGTCTGTTGTTGCGGGGCGACTTGCAAATTCAGAAGACAGGATTCATCGCGGAGTAACTTTCGCCCCGATCAACCTTTGCGTTCGTGGGATGATCCCGAAGGAAAAGAGCCTTCAAAGTTTGCATGAAGTAAAACGGCAGCGAGAACGAAGCCCCCGGCGTTGCGTTTATCAGGCTTGACACGCCCCGCCGGGCCGCCTATTTTGCGTGCCCCGATGCCGAATGGGATGAAGGACGGTGTCATTCGATATTGGACATTCCGCCGGGTCCTTAGCTCAGTTGGTTAGAGCGCTACGTTGACATCGTAGAGGTCGGCAGTTCGAATCTGCCAGGACCCACCACAACCTGCTCCCCGCCATGCTTTTTCCTTCCGACAGCGCCGTTGCGACGCGAACGTGGACGCCGGGCGGCGTTCGCATCGTCGGCTCTGCACCGGGCCGAGGCTGAAGGGCGCTTCTACGCGCGCCGCTCCTTTTTTCTGCATCGAGAAGCGCCCCCCCAACGGGCGCTTTTTTTGTTTGAGCACTCCGCATCCCTCACTCCGCATTCCGCATTCCGCACTTGAAAGATGGCTGATCAGATTAACATCACCCTGCCCGACGGCTCCGTCAAACAATACGAGCGGGGCATTACCGGCTACGACGTGGCCGCCGACATCTCCGCCGGCCTCGCCCGGCAGGCCCTCGCCGTGAAAGTGAACGGCGCGGTGCGCGACCTGCACCGCCCCATCGACGAGGACGCCGACCTCCAGGTCCTCACCTGGAACGACAAGGAGGGCAAGGCGACTTTCTGGCACTCGTCGGCGCACCTGATGGCCGAGGCGCTCGAAGCGCTCTACCCCGGCGTCCAGTTCGGCATCGGCCCCGCCATCGAGCAGGGGTTCTACTACGACGTGGATCTGGGCGACCGCAAGCTCTCCACCGACGACCTCGAAACCATCGAGGCCAAGATGCGGGAGCTGGCGAAGCGCGACATGGCCTACGAGTGCCGTCCCGTCTCGAAGCAGGAAGCCCTCGATTATTTCGGGGAGAAAGGTGACCAGTACAAGCTCGAACTGATCGAGGACCTGGAGGACGGGCAGATCACCCTCTACACCCAGGGCGATTTCACCGACCTGTGCCGGGGGCCGCACATCCCCTCCACCGGGCCCATCAAGTACCCGAAGCTGCTCAACGTGGCGGGTGCCTACTGGCGCGGCGACGAGAGCCGTCCCCAGCTCACCCGCATTTACGGCATCGCCTTCCCCAAGAAGAAAGAGCTGGACGAGCACCTGGAGCGACTGGAGCTGGCCCGGCAGCGCGACCACCGCAAGCTGGGCAGGGAGCTGGAGCTGTTTACCTTCTCCAACAAGGTCGGCCCCGGCCTGCCGCTCTGGCTTCCCAAAGGCGCCATCCTCCGCGACACCCTCGTGAATTTCCTCAAGCGGGAGCAGATCGAGCGGGGCTACCAGCCCGTCGTCACCCCCCACATCGGGCGGCTGGAGCTCTACAAGACCAGCGGGCACTATCCCTACTATAAGGAGAGCCAGTTCCCCCCCATGATCGAGAGCAGCGAGGGCGAGGAGGACGAGGGCTTCCTGCTCAAGCCGATGAACTGCCCGCACCATATCATGATCTACGCGGACAAGCTTCACTCCTACCGCGACCTGCCCGTGCGCCTGGCCGAGTTCGGGCAGGTGTACCGCTACGAACAGAGCGGCGAGTTGGGTGGCCTCACCCGGGTGCGCGGCTTCACCATCGACGACGCCCACATCTTCTGCCGGCCCGACCAGGTGAAGGAGGAGTTCAAGAACGTCATCGAACTGACCCTCAAGGTCTTCGGTGCCCTCGGCTTCCACGCCTTCCGCGCCCAGGTCTCCCTCCGCGATCCAGACAACAAGGACAAGTACGTCGGCGACGACGCGCAGTGGGACGACGCCGAGCAGGCCATCCGCGAAGCCGCCGCCGAGATGGGGCTGGACACCTACGAGGAGGTCGGCGAGGCCGCCTTCTACGGCCCGAAACTCGACTTCATGGTCAAAGACGCCCTCGGGCGCGACTGGCAGCTGGGCACCGTCCAGCTCGACTACATCCTCCCCGAGCGCTTCGAGCTTCAATACGTCGGCTCGGACGATGAGCGGCACCGCCCGGTGATGATCCACCGCGCCCCGTTCGGCTCGCTCGAACGCTTCATCGGTGTCCTGATTGAGCACAGCGGCGGCGACTTCCCCACCTGGCTGGCGCCCGTGCAGGTGGCCGTCCTCCCCATCGGGCAGGACTTCGAGGACTACGCCGCCGAGGTCGGGCGGAAGCTGCGGCGGGCGGGCCTGCGCGTGGACGTGGACGCTCGCAATGAAAAGGTCGGCAAGAAGATCCGCGAGGCCGAGTTGCAGAAGATCCCGTACATGCTCATCGTCGGCGCGCGGGAGGCCGAGGAAGGCACCGTGGCCGTGCGCCGCCACGGCGAGGGCGACCAGGGCGCCGAGCCCCTCGACGCCTTCATCGCCCGCCTCCGCCATGAGATCG
>JAHEMB010000479.1 GCA_024643915.1 Rhodothermaceae bacterium
CAGCAGGAGATCTTCAGCGAAGAGTACCTCGTCCGCCGCCCCCTCCTCCAGGCCGTCGACGCGGCCGGGGATGCGCCGCCCGTGCTGCTGATCGACGAACTCGACCGGGCCGACGAGGAGTTCGAGGCGTTCCTGCTGGAGCTGCTGTCCGACTTCCAGATCACGATTCCCGAGCTCGGCACCATCCGCGCCGAGACGCCGCCCGTGGTGATCCTCACCTCCAACCGCACGCGCGAGATCCACGACGCCCTCAAGCGCCGTTGCCTCTATTACTGGATCGACTATCCGGGGCGGGAGAAAGAGACGCAGATTGTTCGGAGCAAGGTGCCCGGCCTCCCCGAGAAGCTGGCCGAGGAGGTGGTTGCGTTCGTGCAGGCGTTGCGCGAGGTGGATCTCTACAAGCTCCCCGGCGTCTCCGAAACGCTCGACTGGTCGCGCGCCCTGATGGCCCTCTCCCAGATTGAACTCGATTATGCGGCCGTCGATGAGACCCTCGGCGTCGTGCTGAAGTACCACGACGACATCACGAGGGTAAAGGGCGGCGAGGCGAAGCGTATCCTGGATCGTGTGAAGGCGGGAGGGTAAGCGATGGCGCAGGGGAGGGCGCGGCTATGGCGGAGCGGCGCGGCGGCGGCGCTGCTGCTGGCGGTGGGCTTTGCGGCGGCGGTGTGGTGGGGACGGCCCCGGCTGACCGAGGAGGAAGTGCGGCAGGTCGTCGTCACCACCATCCAGCGCGAGGCGCCCGCCGCCTTTTTCGTCACGGGCACGCTCCACCTGACCGTCACCAGCACCGTCGCCAACACGAAGTATTTCCTGCCGGATCTGCTGCGGCTCGATCTCGGCACCACGCGCGCCACCGTGCGCGTGCCGGGCCGCCTCTCCTACGGCTTCGACGTGCGCCTGCTGCGGGCCGAAGACATCCGCATCGGCGAGGACGGCGTGGTGGAGGTGACCCTCCCGCCCCTGAGCGTTTATTCAGTCGAACCTGAACTGGCCGAGATGGAAGTGCAGACGGAGGTGGGGTGGGCGCGCTCGCAGGCGGGCAGCGGGCGCGAGGTAGAGCAGAAAGCCATCCGCCTCCTCCGCGACGCCCTCCGCGAGCAGGGCGAAAAGCACCTCGGCGACTCGGCCCAGCCGCGCATCAACACGGCGCGCGCCTTGCAGAAGCTGCTGACGCCCGTGCTTGAAGCCGCCGGTCTGCCGTCGCCGCAGTTCCGCTTCCGCATCGGCCCGGAACTGGTGCTGGAGCCTGGCTGATGAGGCCAAAGCGCTCGCGCTTTGGGTATGAACGGGTGAAGGTGTGGAGGTATGGACGAAGATGCAGAGGAGAAATCGTCCATACCTCCACACGTCCACACTTTCCCGAAAGAAGCATGAAACGCGCCCTGCTCATCCTTGCCATCGTCCTCGTCGTCGCGGCCATCGCCTTTTTCGGCTTTGCGCCGGGGTATGTTGATCGGGACATGAACCCTGTGGGGAAGCCGCCGCCGTACGAGGCGTCCGAGGTGGCGCGAGATTTTCACCAGAGCCTTTTCGTGGCGGATCTGCACGACGACCTGCTGCTGTGGAAACGCGACCCGCTCAAACGCTACGACCGGGGGCATACCGACGTGCCACGTCTCGTTGAGGGAAACGTGGGGCTGCAAGTGTTTTCCGCCGTCACTAAATCGCCGTGGGGGCAGAACTACGAGCTTACCGAGGACGGCAGCGACAGCGTCACCCTGCTGGCCGTCGGCCAGGCGTGGCCCGTGCGGACGTGGACGAGCCAGAAGGAGCGGGCGCTTTATCAGGCCGAAAAGCTGCACGCCGCCGCCGAACGCTCCGCAGGCATGCTCGTCGTCCTCCGCACGCGCGCCGACCTCGAACAATTTCTCGCCCAGCGCGAAACGGAGCCGGACCTCCTCGCCGGCTTGCTCGCCATCGAGGGGCTGCACGCCCTTGACCGCGAGATCGATAACCTGGACGTGCTGTACGAGGCGGGGTATCGGATGATGGCGCCGACGCACCTTTTTGACAACGAACTGGGCGGCTCGAACACGGGCGTGGAGCGGGGTGGCTTGACGGCGTTCGGGCGGCGCGTCGTCCGGCGGATGGAGGAGCTGGGCATCATCGTCGATCTGGCCCATGCCTCGGATCAGGTGGTGGAGGATGTGCTGGATGGGGCCACGCGGCCGGTCGTCGTCTCGCACACGGGCGTGCAGGCCACCTGTGAGACGAAGCGCAACCTCAACGACCACCTCCTCCGCCGCATCGCCGAAAACGGCGGCGTCATCGGCGTCGGGTTCTGGGACACCGTGCTCTGCGGCGATTCGCCTGCCGACATCGCCCGCGCCATGCGGCATACGGTCGCGGTGGCCGGCATCGACCACGTCGGGCTGGGCTCGGATTTCGACGGGACGGTGCGCGTCCCCTTCGATGCCACCGGCCTCGCGCAACTGACCGAAGCGCTGCTAAAGGAGGGCTTCACTGAAATGGAGATCCGCCAGATCATGGGAGAGAACGTGCTCCGATTGCTGCGGGCCACGCTGCCGGCGGGGTGACCTGTCTCTGCCACGCTGGTCGTCAAGAACCGCGTCAGCGCACCTTCAGCATCGCCTTCGTCGCAACCGGCTGTCCGCCGAGGGAGAGCCGGTAGAAATAGGCACCCGGCGCGAGCACCGTCGTCTCGAAAGGTGCCGTGTGGGTCCCCGCAGGCTGCCACCCGCTGACAAGGGTGGCGACCGCACGCCCAAAGACATCGTAGACGATGAGGGTGACGAAGCCGGGCGTGGAGAGGGTGTACGCGAGGTTGGTACCGGCCCGGAAGGGATTCGGATAATTCTGCTGCAACAGAGGGCCTGGCCACAGGTCGGCGTGTGGGGCCAAGGCGGTGCCCGTGGCGGCGGGCGCCAGTCCCACCCCCTCGGTCGCTTCGTAGAACGTGTTCACGCTCACTTCCGCGTACCGGTCGATGGCCCCCGACGGCCACCTGATCACGAGCGAATCCACGACGGGTGCCGTGCCTAGGCCGAAACTCGCCGCCAGACTGTTCTGTGCGTTGAAGCCCGTCGAACCGGCCACCTGCCGAAGTTGCCATGCCGCCACCCCGTCGATCTGCGCCAGGGCGCGGAGGGTGGCGCCGATGGCGCTCCTGTTGGAAGCCGTGCCCACATACCGGACGCTGATCCAGTTGTTGCCGGTTGTCCCGTTGTTGCGGTACAAGGCGTTGCTTTGCGTGACCGGCCGCTGCCCGTTCGGTACGAAGAGGTCGAGGAAGCCGTCTCGGTTGTAGTCTGCCCACGTCGCGCCGTTGCTCCGCCCGCCATCGCTGACGAGCGCGCCGGTCGTGATCCTGGCAAAAGACCCATCGCCGTTGTTGCGATAGAGCGCGTTGTTCTCGTTGAAGTCGTTCGTGACGTACACGTCCAGGTGCCCGTCGTTGTCGTAATCGCCCCAGCTCGCACTCACCGAATCGCCCCCGCCCTGCCCCAGCGGGTCCCCGAAGAGCCGTGTAAAAGTGCCGTCGCCGTTGTTCCGGTAGAGGTCGTTATTGTTGCCGAGGAAGTTGGTCACCAGGAGGTCGAAGTCGCCGTCGTTGTCGTAGTCGCCCCAGCTTCCATTGGAGGCGTGCGAGTTGGCGATGCCGGTGGCAAGAGACGAGCGCCGGGTGAACACGCCGCCGCCGTCATTGCGGTAGAGAAAGTTGCGCACGACCGTCGGATCGTCGGCGCCGCCATTGGCCACAAACAGGTCGGAGTCGCCGTCGCCGTCATAATCGGCCCAGGCGGCGCTGCTGGAGTGCCCGCCGTCCGTCACGAGCACCCCCTCCGTCACTCTTGTGAACGTCCCATCGCCCTGGTTGTGGTAGAGTGCATTGTTGGCGCCGTCGTCGGTAAAAGCTCCGTTGACCACGAAAATGTCGAGCCAGCCGTCCTGGTCATAATCCACGAGGCTGGCCCCGAACGAGAAGCCAGGGTCATTGACCAGCACCCCCTCGGCCACCCGCACGAACGTGCCGTCGCCGTTGTTGGAGTAGAGGAAATTGGGC
>JAHEMB010000480.1 GCA_024643915.1 Rhodothermaceae bacterium
GATGCGGATGGGCAAGAGACTGAAGCCAAGCCCCCGGTTGACGTAGAGGTGGTTGCCCACCGCGCCAATCGAGTCTGCCGCCCAGCCGTCGGCCACCACCTCGCGGGGCCGGGCGATGTCGAGCCAGCTTTCGGACGGAAAAATCGGTAGGCGGACCTGCCCGCCATGCGTATGCGCCGCCAGAGTGAGACCGCCCGCGCCCGCCGGTAGCCCGCGAAAGGCGACCGGGTTGTGCATGAAGACGATCCGCGCCGCCTCGTCAGGCACGCTCGCCAGCGCCACGTCGGGCCTGCTTCGTCCCGCCCATTCGGAGCCTATGCCGACTGCGTAGAGCGACGCTCCGCTCGCCGTGTCGCCCACCGCGATGGCCTCATTTTCGAGCACGGTGATGCCGGCTGCTTCCAACTCTGATTCGAGATAGCGAGCGAAGGCTTCGCGCATCTCGCTCTTCTCTTTCATCATCGAATAGTCGTGGTTGCCCAGCACGGCGAACACCGGCACGCCTGCTTCCGTCAGGGGCTCGACGAGCGAGACGGCCTCGCGCACCACGGCGGAATCTGGCTTGTAGACGAAATCGCCTGCGAGGAGGATGAGCGCTGGCTCGGCCTCCACGGCTTCTTCTACGGCCTCGGCCACCATACCCGTGTTGTCCAGCCACATGCCTACCTGCAAGTCGGCCAGAAGGGCGACGGTCTTGCCTTCCCACGTCGGGGGCAGATTCGGGACGGACGCTTCATCGCTTTCAACATCGAGTAGCAAGCGGGGCTCAATGGCGGCGCCCCAGATGAGGAGGAGGACGAGGAGCGCGAGCAGCGCACCGCCGATCCATTTCAGGAAGTTCATGACGGGGATAAAGGCTGGGCTAAGGTTCGTGCGGAGCCCGTTCGGCGGGCTGTCTTTGGGATGGACAGCCCTTTTGCGCAGTTCCAGCCTGAAATTGCAGGGTGCCGTAATACTTTCAGCACCCGCCCATTTATTTCCTTTCCGTCACGAGATTGCCGGCCTCAGCCCGCCTCTTCCTGCTTCAAGAGGGCCTCCATCTGGGCCAGCAGCTTGGGCAGGTCCACCGGCTTCGTGTGGTAATCGTCACAGCCGGCTTCGAGGGCCTTCTCGCGGTCGCCGGCCATGGCGTGGGCCGTCAAGGCGATAATGGGAACGACTTCGAGATCGGGGGTGGCGCGGATGCGGCGCGTGGCTTCGCGCCCGTCGAGGACGGGCAGGTTGATGTCCATCAAGATCAGGTCTGGCGCTTCGCTCGCGGCCTTGTCCACACCCTGCTGCCCGTCGAAGGCCAGAACCACTTCGTAGCCGCGCCGCTCGAGCCGCCGCGAGAGCATGTCCCAGTTGTGCTCGTTGTCTTCGACCAGTAAGATCTTAGGCATCTATCGATTTCCGAGAATCGGGTTCTGTTGTTCGGGTTCGACGCGCGGAACGGGGATTAGTTTGCCTCAGGCTGACGAACCGGCGCGGTGCAGGCCATTACGCGCGCGTGGACCTCGTGAAGCAGCTCTTCGCGGCTATACGTGCCTTTCTGGAGGATCGCCTGCACGCAACCGTTGAGGCGGCGGCGATCCTCCCGCGTCAGATCCTTGGCCGTCATCACTACAACGGGGATCTTACGCCACTCGGCGTGCTTGCGCAGCTCCTCTACCAGCTCGAAGCCGTCCATCTCCGGCATCATCAGGTCGAGCAAAATCACACTGGGTCGCTGGATGAGGAGTTGCTGGAGGGCTTCCCGCCCGTTGACGGCTTCGCTGATTTTGTAGCCGTGGGCTTCGAGGGTGCGGCGGACGAGGTCGCGCGTGCCGTCGTCATCGTCTACCACGAGGGCCGAGCATTCCCCGCCGTTGCTGCAAAGGCGGCGCAGCACCGTGCCCAGGCGCCGCCGGTCGACGGGCTTGGTCATGAACTCGGACGCCCCGAGGGTATAGGCGCGCCGCTCGTTATCGACCATGGTAACCATGATCACGGGGATGTCGGCAAGGTCGGGATCACTCTTGAGGGCCGTGAGCACCTCCCAGCCGTCCATCTCAGGCATCAGCACGTCCGTGGTGATGGCGAGCGGGCGGAGTTCGCGCGCCCTCTCGATCCCCTCGCGGCCATTCGGCGCCGTCTCCACATGGAAGCCTTCACGCGAGAGAAACTGGCTGAGGAGTTCGCGCATGTTCGGGTCGTCGTCGATGACGAGGATAGTCGCTGAGCCGCCCTGTCCGTCCCCGGCTTGGGGAAAGGTGAACGGCTTGTGAGGCGCGGCCTCGCCCGCCGAGGGGGCAACGTGCTCGGGCAGGCGCATGGTAAAGGTGGTGCCCACGCCGCGCTCGCTCTCTACGTCAATGCGGCCCCCCATCATCTGGCAGAGCCGCCACGTGATGGCGAGGCCCAGGCCCGTTCCCTCATACTCGCGGATGTGCGGATCCTCGCCCCGGTAGAACGACTGGAAGAGGTTGTCCACCTGCTCCTGTGTCATACCGATGCCAGTGTCCGCCACGGTGAAGACGAGCCAGTGGTGGTCGTCTTCCTGCTCCTTCGCCACGCTCAGACGCACTTGGCCGTCTTTGGTAAACTTGACGGCGTTGCCGAGGAAGTTGAGGAGGGCCTGCCGCACTTTGGTCTCGTCGGCGCGCATGGCGCCGATCTCGGGCGCGACATCGATCTTGAGCACGTTGCCGTTTTCGTTAGCCTGGTGCTCCACACCCGCCACCACCTCTTCGATGGCGCGGGCCAGGTCGAACGTGCGGAGGTTGAGCTCCATCTTGCCCGCCTCGATCTTGGAGAGGTCGAGCACGTCGTTGACGAGGGCGAGGAGCTGCCGGCCGGCGGCGTGGATCTTCTCCAACTCGGGCAGGAATGTTTCGAGGCCTTCGTCCTCGGCCTCCTCCTGGAGCATCTCGCTGTAGCCGATGACGGCGTTGAGGGGCGTGCGCAGCTCGTGGCTCATGTTCGCCAGGAACTGGCTCTTGGCGCGGTTGGCGGCCTCGGCAGCCTCCTTGGCGCGGGCCATCGCCGCTTCGGCCTCTTTCAGCTCGCTGATGTCGAGGACGGTGCCGACGAAGCGGGCCGCCTGGCCCTGCTGGTCGAAGAAGACCTGCCCCTGCGCCGCGATCCAGCGCTCGACCCCGTCTTCGAGGCCGAGGGTGCGGAACTCGGTGCTGTAGAAGCCATCGCTCCCGGGGGTGAGCACATCCTGGACGACGCGGTCCGTCCGCGCCCGGTCGTCGGGGTGGATGCCGGCGAGGAACGTGTCGTAGTCGATCTCAGCCTCCGGAGAGAGACCGAAGACAGCCTTGCAGCGGTCGTCCCAGCGCAGCACATCGTTGACGAGGTCGTAGTCCCATGTGCCGAGTTGGGCGGCCTGGGTGGCCAGGCGGAGGCGCTCCTCACTCCGGCGCAAGGCCTCCTGGGTCTTCTTGCGGTCGTGGATGTCGGTGTTGCTACCGAACCACTGAACGGTGCGTCCGTCGGCATCCTGCTGGGCGCGTGCCCGCGCCAAATGCCAGCGATGCTGCCCATCATTGCGAAGGAGGCGAAATTCGATCTCGTACGGATCGCCCGTTTCGATGCAGTGCGTCCACTCCTCGATGACGCGCGGGCGGTCGTCGGGATGCACGACATCCTTCCAGCCCTCGCCGAACATTTTCTCCAGGGAGCGGCCGAAGTAGTCGAGCACGACCTGGTTGACGTAGTCGAGTTGGCCGTCCGGGCGGGCGGTCCAGATCTGCTGCGGGATGACGTTGGCCAGGAAACGGTAACGCTCCTCGCTCTGGCGCAGCGCCTCTTCGGCGCGCTTACGGTAGGTGACGTTCATACAGATGCCGGCCATACGGACCGGCTGCCCGGCCTCGTCGGTGGTGACGCGTCCCTTCGTCTCGATCCACTGCTGCTCGTTGCCCTCGCGCGGCGGCAGGCGGTATTCGAGGTGGTAGTTGCCGTCGCCCTCCACAGCGGCGGCGATGGCCTGCTGCACGGGCGCCCGGTCGTCGGGGTGGACGTCTTCGAGGAACGAATCGAAAGAGCTGCCGAA
>JAHEMB010000481.1 GCA_024643915.1 Rhodothermaceae bacterium
ACGCCAGCGGGCGAGGCGGCCACCGCGCCCTGTTGCGCTACTGCCGGTCGGCGCCCTGCCTGTTCGTCTTCGACGAGGTGCATCACCTGAGTGAGGACGGGCTGTGGGCGGAGAAGATTGCGGCGTTCCCGCACGTGGGCAGCATCGCCCTCTCCGGCACGCCCATGCGGAGCGACAACAAGACCCTCTTCGGCGTGCCCTTCGACGTGCGGGAGGACGGTGAGCAGTTCTACCGCGCCCTCCACGAGGTGACGATGCGCGACGCCCACGAGGAGGGTGGCATCCTGAAAGGCGTGCAGGCCCACGTCGTCGATTACCGGCTGAAGATGGTGCGGGCGGACACGGGTGAGGAGGTGGAGCTGTCCCTGGCCGCCATGCGCGAGATCGGCGAGCGGAGCAAGGAGGTGGACACCTACCTCGCCCGCCGCAAGCTGCGTTTCCACGAGGTTTACCTCGATTCGCTCCTGCGCCCCGCCTTCCAACAGTTTGACGAAAAACGCCAGGACCTCTGCAAGACGCTGGCGGCCTCGGGCCGGGCCGCGCGGGGGCCGTTTCGGAACCATCAGATGCTCGTCATCGCGATGAGCAACCGCCACGCCGCCGCCATCCTCGATTTCATCCGCGCCCGCTTCCCCCAGTTTTCTGCCGCCCGCATCGGCCAGGACGTGCCTGCGCGCGAGTGCGCCGCCCACCTCGAACGCTACCGCAACGGCGAACTCGACGTGATGGTGCAGGTGGACATGATCGGCGAGGGCACCGACATCAAACCCATCAGCGTCATCGTCAAGGCCGACCTCGTCCGCGCCTACTCAAAAACGCTCCAGCAGGTCTTCCGGGGGATGCGCTACTTCGACGACTGGGGCGAGGCCGCCAACGTGTGCGACCTCTACGCCGCCAACGACAGCGAGGTGGTGCAGGTGCTCGAATGGATCACGTCCGAGGAGCAGATTGGGGTGAAGCTGCGGCAGAAGCGCGCCGGGGCCGAAGCGCCGCCCCCGCCCGCCGCTCCCACCGAGCGGAGCGCCTGGGAGTTGAAGCACGTCGAACACCGGCGCACCAAGTCACACGCCCTCGAACTCTTCCCCGACTACGGGCAGGGGGGCGCGGCCCTCCACCTGCGCGAGTTGCATGCCGCCCCGCCGAGGGAGCCGGAGCGCCCCGCCCACGCTCTCGATGTGAGCGCACGGGAAAAGGATCTGCGGAAAGAATGCGCCGAAATGGCGGCAGAGTTGGCTTTCGTGCTGCGTGCCGAGGGGCAGGCGGTGGAGATCCGCGAGATCCACGCCCAGGCCAAACGCCGCCTGACGAAGGCGCAGCACCAGCTCAGCCTGCCCGAGCTCGAACAGAAACGCCGCTGGCTCGAACGTTGCCTTCACGCCCGCCGCCTGGTGTGAAGGGTCGGGGCATCACCTTGATGGTGTAGGAAGGGACTTGTCTGGAAGAGGCACCGGAGAAAGAAGGGAGACGGATTGTATTATTTCAAATTGAAGCTTAAATTGCAATAGTAAGAGTGGTTATTTCAGTTACTAGAATTACTACAACCAGGCATTGTCTGGAGCGGATATGGAAAAGCGCCGTACAGGCACATATCGGATCTGCTCGACGGCTCCGGAACCGTTCAAGGCCTACATTCCCTATCCCCTCCCGCCCGACCCGCCTTTGCAGCTTGATGAGGTCGATTTCGACCTGATGGAGCGAGCCAATCGGGCGCTGGGACGGCTCGATGGTATAACCGCCGTACTGCCGGATACCAGCCTCTTCCTTTACCTCTACGTGCGAAAGGAAGCCCTCCTCTCCTCGCAGATCGAAGGCACCCGATCCTCCTTTTCCGACCTGTTGCTCTTCGAGAGTAACGAAGCGCCGGGCGTGCCGCTGGACGACGTGCGCGAGGTATCGAACTATGTAGCCGCTATCCACCACGGCCTCGAACGCTTGCGTGAAGGGTTCCCCCTTTCTCTCAGGCTCCTTCGTGAGATACATGAAATTCTCCTTGCTCACGGACGAGGCAGCGAGCAGGCGCCCGGGGAATTTCGCAGGTCGCAGAACTGGCTGGGCGGCACGCGCCCAGGTAACGCCGTCTTTGTACCGCCACCCCCGGAAGAGGTGATGCCCTGCATGGGGGCGCTGGAGCTTTTCCTCCACGACGAGCCGGTACGTATGCCCGTGTTAATCAAAGCAGCGTTCGCCCATGTGCAATTCGAGACAATTCACCCTTTCCTAGATGGGAATGGACGACTGGGCCGTCTCCTCATCACATTGTTGCTGTGCGCTGAGGAAGCCCTCAGCCAGCCGCTCCTTTATCTCAGTCTCTATTTTAAAACCCACCGAACCGAGTATTACGAATGGCTACAGCGTGTGCGCCTCCATGGAGACTGGGAAGGGTGGCTGCGATTCTTCTTGGAAGGGGTGCTACATACGTCGAAGCAGGCAGTCACCGCCGCTCGCAACATACTCGAACTCTTCGACGAGAGTCAGCGCCGCATCGAGACGCTCGGACGATCAACCGGTTCAGCCCTTCGCGTCCATGGTCACTTGACGCGTCATCCGCTCACCTCTATTGCGAATACGTCTGAGGCACTGCACCTTGCGCCTAACACAGTAAATGTGGCCTTTCATAATTTGGAACAGCTCGGTCTTGTCCAAGAAGTAACGGGTAGAAAACGCAACCGGATTTTTCTGTATAGTTCCTATCTCCACATCCTCAATGAAGGCGCAGAGCCGCTGCCTCGCTGACGCTGATACCCTCACCTAGCTGCTGTTTTCTGTAACGGAAGCTACGATGTCGGTACGGAGACAGCAACGCGCCGGGCGGCTGCGTATGTTGGCGTCTTCCCGATCTACGCAGCAAGTCCTCCTCTGCATGGCTTACGATTACGATGTGCTCGTCCTGGGCGGTGGGGCGGCAGGGCTGACGGCCTCGGGCGTCGCCGCCAACCTTGGCGCCAAAACCCTCATGATCGAGCGCGACCGGCTGGGCGGTGACTGCACCTGGACGGGATGCGTGCCGAGCAAGACCCTCTTGAAGGCGGCGAAGGTGGCACACCAACTCCGCCACGCAGCGCGCTACGGCCTCGCCGATCAGCCCCTCAAGATCGATTTCGGCAAGGTCATCGCGCACGTCCACCAGACGCGGGAGGAAGTCTACCACGACGCCGACCGGCCCGAGCTTTTCGAGGAGATGGGCGTGACGGTGCGCCACGGGCAGGCCCGCTTCGTCGATCCGCACACGGTTGAAGTCGAAGACGAAAGCGGCACAGAGCGAGTGAGCGGACGCTACATCGTAGTGGCAGTGGGGGGACGGCCCGCCGTGCCGCCCATCGACGGGCTCGACGGGGTGCCCCACCTGACGAGCGAGAGCCTGTTCGAGATCGACGCCCTGCCGAAGCGCCTCGCCGTGATCGGCGCCGGGCCCATCGGGACAGAGATGGCGCAGGCTTTCTGCCGCCTGGGCGCCGAGGTGACCGTCCTCGACCGCGCCGACCGCATTCTCTCCTACGACGAAGCCGACCTGGCCGCGATGCTCCAGGAGACACTCGAAACCGAAGGCGTCCGCTACTTCCTCGAAGCCGACATCCGGCAGGTGCGGCAAGAGGATGGGGAGATCATTATCGAAGCCGACGTGGCGGATACGCTGCGCACCCTCCGCGCCGATGCCCTCCTCGTGGCGACGGGGCGGCAGCCTAACCTCGAAGACTTGAATCCAGACGCGGCGGGCCTTGATTTGACCGCCAAAGGTATCACGGTAAACGCTCGCTGCCGCACGAACGTCAGCCACATCTATGCCGTGGGCGACGTGACGGGCCGCTACCAGTTCACCCACATGAGCGAGCACATGGCGAAGGTGGCCGTCACCAATGCCCTGCTGAAGCTGCCCATGAAGATCGACACGAGGCACGTGCCCTGGGTCACCTACACCGACCCCGAGCTGGCCCGCGATCGTCGACCACGACGCCGCCGATCGGCCGAACATGCGTCGTCGCTCCGACATCCGCAACCTCGCGATCGTCGCGCACGTCGA
>JAHEMB010000482.1:0-428 GCA_024643915.1 Rhodothermaceae bacterium
TCTTTATCGATGAAACGGCGTGATCTTTTTCAAAAAGCTCGCGTTGTAGCATTGAACAATTATCAATGAGCAATGAAGAATGGAAAGCGGCGGGAGGCCAGAGGCCTCCGCTTCTTCGGTTGGGCTGCCGAGGTTAATACGGCTACCGCTTCGCCCATCTTCAGTATCATTGCCCATTGTTAATTTCTAATTGCGCATTGGACATCCCACAAGCATCGTCATGGCTGAGAAGCAGAACCTGGAGCAGGCCGAGGACGCCGAAATGTATAATCCCGGCGCTGACCCGGACCTGCGCCGCCGCATCGAGGAGTCGCTCGACATGATCCGCCCCTACCTGATGGCCGACGGTGGCTCGGTGCGCGTTCTCGACGTGACGCCCGACCTGGTGGTGGAACTGGAACTGCTGGGCGCCTGCGGCACGTGCCCCA
>JAHEMB010000482.1:503-4013 GCA_024643915.1 Rhodothermaceae bacterium
CGTCGAGGCCGTCAACGCGCCTGCTGCTTACTGATTGCTGTTTCGGTTTGGATAAAAAAGAAAAAGCCCTGAACGCCGTGTGGCCTTCAGGGCTTTTTCTTTAGGCTATGCCGTGCTTACCGACTGGTCAGCGGCAGGTCATCTGGCACGTTCAGGGTCTCGTCCACCACGTTGGGGTTGAGGCGGACGGTGGCGAGGCGGCGCAGGCGGTTGATCTCGCCCATGACGGCGTCCTGCCGGCGCTCGCTCATGATCATCTGGCGGGCGCGCGTGGTGTCCATCAGCTCGCCCGTGCGGCGGCCTGTCAGGCGGATGATGTGGTAGCCGAACTGGGTGCGGACGAGGTCCCGCGCAACGTCCCCCGAGTCGGAGAGGGCGAAGGCGGCTTTCTCGAAGGGCGGCACCATCTCGCCCCGGCTGAAGTAGCCGAGGTCGCCGCCACGCTGGGCGCTGCCGTCTGCGCTGTGCCGCTGCGCCAGCTCGGCGAAATCGATGCCCTTCTTAACGCTGTCGAGGACGGCGGCGGCTTCGGCGCGGATCGCCTCCTCCTGCGCCTCGTCGGCGCCCTGCGGGACGAGGAAGAGGATGTGCTGGGCGCCGACCTGCACGGCCTTCTCTTCGCGGAAGGCGGTCATCTCGGCCTCGGTGGGATCGGCGGCCTGCTCGGCCATCTGCTCCTGAAGCACCTGCTGGCGCACCATGTCGCGCAGCATCGTCCGGAGCGAGTCCTCGGTGATGTTGTCCTGGGCGAGGGCCTGCTGGTATTCTTCTTCGGTGGCGAACTGGCCTCGGATCTGCCCCATCTGCATCGCTACGCGGCCCGTGTCCGCCGCGACGCCGAGGCGACCGGCTTCGCCTTCGAGGAGGTGCCGCATCACGAAGTCCTCGACGATGCTGCGGCGGAGTTGCTTCTCGGCGTCCACGTCCAGCTCCATGGTCTGCATCCGTTGCATCACCATCGCCACTTGCTCTTCGAGGGCAGCCGTGGTGAGCGTGTCGCTGCCGAAGGAGGACGTCACGATGGCGGCGAGGGACGAATCGGCAATCGGCTCGCCCATCGTCAGGTCGGCCATGCCCTCTTCCTCTTCCTCAGTAGCCTCTTCGCCGTCGTTGCCGCACCCAGCGAGGGCGGCCCCGAAGAGGAGCAGCACGAGGAGCAGCGTAAGGCGGGTCATCTTTTGAAAGTGCATCTTGGTCGTCATGAAAACCGGTTCTTTATTGTTTTTGTTGGACAAGCAGGCGAGCCGCTGCCGCGTGCGCCGATACGGTGAGGGTCTTCTACAACGCGGAAGCGGTCGAGTTCAAAATCGCCGAATACAGGGGTGAGAATGTAGTTTCGATGAACGGGAAACCTCGCCCCGACGGAGACGTTTTTTCTAATCCGCAAAGAAAAATGCCGCGTTCGTCTAGGGGTCTAGGACGCCGGCCTCTCACGCCGGTAACACGGGTTCAAATCCCGTACGCGGTACATACGCTGGGCCTCGGTGGGCAACCGCCGGGGCCTTTTTCTTTTCTTCGCCGATGATGCAAAACAGGCGGCCTCGCCGGGACGGGGGCCGCCTGTTTTCGTTTATCTAGAGCCGTCGGAAGGCGCGCGCTCAGTCGATCTCTTTGCGGATCGTGCCGTTCTCGCTGGGGGACGGGATGAAGCCGCGCTTGGGTTCGAGCACGTTGTCGATGAGGCCGTAGTCCTTGGCCTGGCTGGCGCTGAGCCAGTAGTCGCGGTCGGCGTCGTTCTCGATCTGTCCGAGCGTCTTGTGCGAGTGGTGGGCGAGGATCTCGTAGATGCGCTTCTTGATCCAGAGGATCTCGCGGGCCTGGATCTCGATGTCGGAGGCCTGGCCCTGGGCGCCGCCGAGGGGCTGGTGCAGCATGATGCGGCTGTTGGGCAGGCCGGCGCGCTTGCTTTCGGTGCCGCCGGCCAGCAGCACCGACCCCATCGACGCGGCCAGGCCGACGCAGATCGTCGCCACGGCGGGCTGCACCCACTGCATCGTATCGTACACGGCCAGGCCGCTGTAAACGACGCCGCCGGGCGAGTTGATGTAGATGTTGATGTCGCGCTCGGGGTCCTCGCTGGCCGCGTAGAGCAACTGGGCCACCACCAGGTTGGCGATAGCGTCGTTGATGGGCGTGCCGATGATGATGATGCGGTCCTTGAGCAGCCGGCTGTAAATGTCGTAGGCCCGCTCGCCGCGGTTGGTCTGCTCGACGACCATCGGGACGAGAGCGCCAATGGCGTGCTCCTGGAAGGGCCCGCTGTAGATGCTGGAGGGCAGTTTCAGGTCCTTGGAGAATTTCAGAAAATCTTCGACCATGGAACGTAGGGGGTCAGGAGTGGGACAAGGATGGGCCGGGTTGCTACCCTGCCCTTTCAACCTTGGTTCCGTCTTCCAGGAAACGAGGAAACGAAGAAAAGGCAAGACGGTCCTGCTACCCCTCGTCGATTCTTCGTTCCCTCGACTCTTCGACTCTTTCTCACTCGCCGGAAATAATGAGGGGAGAGACGGGCGTCTCGGCGAGGGGGGCAGCGTCGCGCTCCTTTTCCTCCAGTTCGCGCTCCACCGTCTCGCGGTCCTTCTCCACCACGTCGAAGCGGTCGGCGAGGACGTCGTAGACTTTCTCACTCAGCAGGCGTTCCTGAAGCTGGCCCAGCATGTCCATCTGCTTGTAGAAGCGGCGCAGCAGATCCGCGTTCAGCTGTTCGCTGCCCTCGGCCTCGTTCTCGAAGTAGGCATCCAACTCCTCCTCCGACACCTCCAGCCCTTCCTCCTCGACCACCTTGTCGCGGACGAGCATCCAGCGGGCCTGCTTTTCGGCCTCATCGCGGTTGGCCTCGCGGAAAGCGCGCACGTCGATGCCCTCGGGCAGCTCGCCGTCGTTGCGCCGCTTGATGTCCTCGACGAAGCCTTCGAGGAAGGTCTCGACGACGGAGGGGGGCACGGGGATGGGGTGGAGTTCGAGCATGCGCTCGACGATCTGGCCCTGCAGGTAGTCGCGCGAGCGATCTTGCCAAACCTTTTCGAGCTGGCGCGCTACCTCTTCGCGGAAGGCCGCCACGTCGTCGAACTGGCCCTTCGTCACCTCATCGACGAAGTCCTCATCGAGTTCGGGCAGCTCGCGGCGCTTCACGTCTTTGATGGTCACCTGATAGGCATGCGTGTGCGCGTGGGCGGGGTGGGCCTGCCCGGACAGATCCAACAGACCAGAGGGCGGTGCCTCGTGGTCGTGTCCTTCGTGGGGCAACTCCACGCGGAAGGCGTCGCCGGCTTGCTTGCCGAGGAGTTTCGCGCGGAGTTCGTCGCGTAGGCGCTCGTCGTCGAGGAAGAAGGCTACGTCCTCCTCGCGCTCGCCGAGGATGGCCGCGCCGGTGGCGTCGTCGAGGCGCTGGAGGTCGACCACCACGTAGTCCGCCTCGCCCGCGCCTTCATCCTCTACCGGCACGAGGTCGGCCTCCTGGCGGCGGATGTCCTCGATCTTCTCGGCGACCTCCTCGTCGCTGGCGGTGTA
>JAHEMB010000483.1 GCA_024643915.1 Rhodothermaceae bacterium
CCGGCCTTTCTCGAAGAAAACCCGCCATTTCTACAGCGAGATCTCGATGCAGGAGGGCGAAGAACCGGAATGGGCGCGCAACAAGAAGCCGGTAAAACTGCGCCGCCGCATCGACCCGAAGCGATTCCGTTTCTACGCCAACGTGGCGTAGGCCGCACTATGCGGTCACAACTGGATACTCGGCCTCGACGTTGCCGAGCGTCATCTCGCGCAGACGGCGCTTGAGCAGGCGGCGGCGGAACGGGCTGAGGTGATCGATGAAGAGGATGCCTTCGAGGTGATCGTACTCGTGCTGGATGACGCGCGCCATCATCTCGTCCACTTCCAGTTCCTGCGGCGCGAAGTCGCGGTCGAGGTAGCGCAGGCGGACACGCTCGGGGCGGACGACCTCTTCGCGGAGGTCGGGCATGGAGAGGCAGCCTTCCTCGAAGACGCTCGTCTCGTCGCTCTCCCACAAGATTTCCGGGTTAATGAAGGCCATGGGCTGCGGCGGAAGCACCAGGCCCTCCTCCTCCAGCTCCTCGCGCATCGGCGTCAGATCGACGATAAAGAGGCGCTCGTTTCGCCCCACCTGCGGGGCCGCCAGCCCGATGCCCGACGCCGTGTGGAGCGTCTCCACCATGTCGTCGATGAGGGCCTGCAACGCCTCGGAGTTTTCCTCCACCGGCGTCGTAGCGGTCCGCAAAATCGGATCGCCGTAAATGTAGATGGGCAGCACCATGCGTCGCGTAATTTCGATTGGCTTTCAAGGCTCGCCCTAGGTAAACCCCTTCTTCCACCCCAGGTGCCGCCTTTCTTAGAAAGTTTATGGTTCGATGCAAGAGGAATCCGCGCTTCAGCGCATTGGGTCGCCCCAGCCCCTTGCGATGCCGTTAATATGAGACTATAATGTTAGACGCGCGCACCATCGGCTCCACAAAACCCTGCGGAGGTGGTCGCCATGAAGACGCTGATTGCATTTCATTTCTTGCCGCGCTCCTGCTTCTGTGCGCGGTTCGAGCGCAAAGATGAAGGAACAGTTCATCTCGCTCGGTGGGCGCAGTTCCCTGATCTTGCAGGACCCATCGTCAGTACGGCTGGACGGCTCTGTTTTTCGGTGGTGGGGCTCATCCCTAACGGATTCCATCCAGGAACAACGGGAAGCCAGTCCATTGCAAATGAACCCTCCTAGATACGACTTCTTACATGACCCGCACGGGGAATGCAAACGAGTCCAGCGAGGTTACGATGATGAACGACCCAACACTTCCGTCGGCCTTTGTCCGGCCCCGCCTGCTCAAGTCAGCTGCGCTGAGCGCGTTGCTGGTTCTGCTGCTCGGCAACACCATGCAAGGTTGCGAGAATGCATACCTCGACTTCTTCTGTGCGCTCTACACAGGCACCTACGGAGAATTTGGCTGCATCATCGACTGCAATGATCTCATTCTCTTCGAAAACCCGAATGAATTTTCCAGGGCGTTCTGGAACGAAGTCTTTTGTGAAGAAAACGGCATCCCCCTGTCCGGCGCTGCGCCCAAGCAGCGGATGTCCGCCCTCGCTACCAGCGACCCAACGCTCTTCATGGCGGTGGAGGGCGGCCAGATCCTGAGCTTTGTGGCCGGCGACGCGACCACGCAGGAAGTCGTCGACTTCGGACGCTTCCCAGGCGGGCTGGCGCTCGATCTGGTGGGCGGGAAACTGTACTGGGCCGAAGGGCGCACCCAGACGCTTCGCCGCGCCAACCTCGACGGCAGCAGTGAGGAAACCCTCGTTACCGGGCTGGTCGGCCTCTCGGGCCTGGCGCTCGACCTGGCGGGTGGGAAGCTGTACTGGGGCAATACAATTGCCGGCAAGATCCAGCGCCTCGACCTCAACACGCTGCTCGTCGAAGACGCCGTCACGGGCCTCGTCGCGCCCTTCGACCTGGCGCTCGACGCCGCTGCCGGGCAACTCTACTGGGTGCACGTCGATGGGAACGCGGTCGGCAAGATCCAGCGCATGAACGTGACCACGCTGCTCGTTGAAGATGTCATCGCCGGGCTGACTTCGCCCTATGGCCTGGCGCTCGATCCCGTCGGCGGGAAGGTTTACTGGACAGACATGATGGACGGTGCCGTGCGCCGCGCCAACCTCGATGGCACAGGCGTCGAGGACCTGATCACGAGCCTAGATGCCCCCGGCGGCCTGGCCGTCGACGTGACAGCAAACAAGGTCTACTGGGCCGAAATGGACCAGTCGGTGCTTCAAATCAAGCGGGCCGATTTCGACGGCATGAACGAAGAAACGCTGGCGGATTTCACGTCTGCCGCCGACCTGGCCCTCGACCTGACCGCCGACCACCTTTACTGGACGGGCTGGGTGGATGGCACCGTGAAACGGGCCAGCCTCGACGGCAGCAGCCTCGAAATCCTTTCCAGTTCACACAGGATCTCAGGCGACCTCGCCCTCGACCCGACCCGCATGAAAATTTACTGGGCCGTGCTTTCCCTCGGCCAGCTCCAGCGAGCCAACCTCAACGGCACCGGCATCGAAGACATAGGGCCAGTCCAACTAAGCCTCGGGGCCGTCGCCTTCGATGCGACGAATGACAAATTCTATTGGACCAGCGCAGGGGACGTGCTTCGATCCGACCCGGACGGCTCCAACGTCGAGACGATCCTCAACGACATTGTCTTCATCAGCGACATCGAACTCGACCCTACCAACAGCAAAATTTACTGGATCAACCAGCTCGCTATTCAGCGGGCCAATCTAGACGGATCGCAGGTTGAGACTTTTTTCACCGACACAGGCAATCCGAAGCAGGTGGCGGTGGATGCGGCCAATGGCAAACTCTATTGGTCCGTCCCCACGCAGAACGCGATACGGTGCGCCAACCTCGACGGCACGGGTACGGTAGACGATGTGGTCGTGGGCGCGAACTTCGTCCAGCAAGTAGCCGTGATGGAAGAGCATTTATACTGGAGCCGCCTCGGTTCGGCGCGGATACAGCGCAGCAACCTTGATGGCACCGGCGCAGAAGACATCCTCGACCTCAGCGCGGCCACAACCGGCCTGGCTCTCCTGCCCGAAGGGATTCCCGTCCCCGTCGAACTCGTCTCGTTTGAGGCCCGCCGGCACGCAGACGCCGTCTGGCTCTCGTGGAGGACGGCCAGCGAAACGAACAACGCCGGTTTTGACATCGAATGGATGCAGCGGCCCGAGAACGGATGGACGCGGGTGGCCTTCGTGGCGGGCCACGGCACGACGACCGAGCCGCAACGCTACCAGTACCACGTAGAAGCGCTCGCACCGGGGCGGCACCGCTTCCGCCTCAAGCAAATCGACTTCGACGGCACTTTTGCTTACAGCCCGGAAGTGGAGGCGCAAGTGGAAGTGGCTGAAACATACCTGCTCATGCCGGCCCATCCGAACCCGTTCAATCCCGAAACACGTTTCACGCTGGCTGTCCGCAAAGCCCAACACGTACAGGTGGTAGTTTACGACGCGCTCGGGCGCGAGGTAGAGCGTCTGTTCGAAGGAAGGCTGGAAGCTAACACGTCGTATCCTTTCGTGCTGGATGGCAGCCGCTGGCCGAGCGGACTGTACGTCTCCGAGGTGATCGGAGAACACTTTCGCACGAACCGCATCGTCCTCTTGGTCAAGTAAACTGTGCAAAATCTCGCTCAACCGGCCAACCGTCAACCGGCCACCGAATCGAGGTATTCCTGGAGGAGGAGGCCGGCGGCGGCGGCATCGACGCGGGCGCGGTCGATGGGGTCGTCGTGGCGCCAGCCGGTAGCTTTGAGTTGGTCCTTGGCCAGCTCGGACGTGTAGCGTTCGTCCCAGCGGACGATCTCGACGCCGGGCAGCACGCGGCGCAGCCGTCCGAGATACTGGCGCACCCGCTCGGTGGCTTTCCCCTCCGCCCCCGCTTCGGTCAGCGGCCAGCCGACGACGAGCGCGGCAAGACCGTCCTCTTCATGGAGTTGTCTGAGCTTTTCCAGGGCCTCGGCGGGGGGAAACGTGCCGAAGGGTTGGGCAAACAG
>JAHEMB010000484.1 GCA_024643915.1 Rhodothermaceae bacterium
GCGAAGACCACGTCACCTTCGCGCCACGCGAGGACCTGGTTCCCCCGCCGGGCCACTGGTCGAACTACCCGATGACGGTGGCGCGGCGTGTAGCGCGTAACTTCTCGGGTGCGGTATGCGGCGGGCATCTCGTCTTTTCTAGTGATCTGCCGCAGGCAGCAGGGATGAGCAGTTCGAGCGCCTTTGTCGTCGCCGTTTTCCTGGCCCTGAGCGCACTCAACGACCTCCCCGAGCACGCCGCCTACCAGCAAAACATCGATGGGCTGGAAGCCCTAGCCCAGTACCTCGGCACGGTTGAAAACGGTCAGACTTTCGGCACGCTCGCCGGCGACCGTGGGGTGGGCACCTTTGGAGGAAGCCAGGACCACACGGCCATCCTGTGTTCAGAGCCGGACAGGCTCGGCCAGTATGCCTACGGGCCTACGCGCCGGGTGCAGTCGGTGCGGCAGCCCGAGGGCTACGTGTTCGCGATTGGTTCCAGCGGGGTGGCAGCCCAGAAAACCGGCGAGGCCAAGGAGCACTACAACCGGGCCTCGTTGTTGGCTTCGAGCGTGGCGGCAGCCTGGCGGGCCGCGACCGGGCGGGCCGATCCACACCTCGGCGCTGCAATCGCCAGCCCGCTGTTCACGCGCGAGCGCATGCGAGAAGTCCTTCAGCAGCGCACCGACGCCCGCTTCACCGCCGAGGCATTGATCGCTCGCTTTGAGCACTTTCTCGCCGAGGCGACCCTGATCCTGCCCTCCGCTGTCGAGGCACTGGAAGCCGGCGCCCTGGAGCGATTCGGCCAGCTCGTTGATCGGTCGCAGCAGGGTGCCGAGCAGTTACTCAGGAATCAGGTCGAGGAGACGATTTTTCTGGCCCGCGAGGCCAGCCGGCTCGGCGCGGCGGCAGCTTCTGCGTTCGGCGCAGGATTCGGCGGATCAGTGTGGGCGCTGGTTCCTGCTGCAGAGGGGGAGGCGATGCTGGCGGCGTGGTCAGCCCGCTACGCAGCGTCGTTTCCCGAGCAGGCCGAAAGGGGGTCCTTTTTCATCGACCAGGCAGGCCCGGCGGCTTTCCAATTCGACGCTACCCAACGCACCTTAACACAGGAGAGGTAAACGATGGATCGAAGAAGCTTCATCAAGGCAAGTGCGATAGCTGGCGTAGGGATGTCGATGCCGGCCCCAAGCCTCTTTGGTAGAGGGGCTCCCACCATCTTACGAGCCAGAGACGACCGAACTGCACGGCTCGGGTTCATCGGCGTGGGCCTCAGAGGCCGGGAGCACCTTCGTCTGGCTTTGCAGCGAAACGATACCGAGATCGTGGCGATCTGTGACATTGATCCACAGGCCGTCGCGCTATCGCAGGATTTGATCAAACAGGCAGGCAGGGATGAGGCGGCCGTCTTTTCCGAGGGAGACTTTGCCTTTCTGAAGCTGCTGGAGCGGGATGACATCGACGGGGTGGTTATCGCGACACCGTGGCTGTGGCACACACCCATGGCCGTAGCGACGATGAAAGCCGGCAAATACGCGGGCGTCGAAGTCTCCGCCGCCAACACCCTGGAGGAATGCTGGGACCTGGTCAACACCTCGGAGGAGACCGGGATGCCCTGCATGATCCTGGAAAACGTCTGTTACCGAAGAGATGTGATGGCCGTCCTCAACATGGTGCGTCAAGGCCTCTTCGGCGAACTCATCCACCTGGAATGCGGCTACCAGCATGACCTCCGCCATGTCAAGTTCAACGACGGCAGACAGCCCTACGGGGGCGGGGTAGAGTTCGGGGAGAAGGGCTTCTCCGAGGCCAAGTGGAGGACCCTGCATTCGGTCACAAGGAACGGGGATCTGTATCCCACACACGGCGTCGGGCCGGTGGCCGAGTACCTTAACATCAACCGGGGCAACCGGTTTGTATCGCTGACCTCCACGGCCTCGAAAGCCCGCGGATTGCACAAGTATATCGTCGATCAAGCAGGGGAAGATCACCCCAATGCGAAGGTCCGGTTCAAGCTAGGCGATGTCGTCACCACGGTAATTCAAACGGCTCTTGGCGAGACGATTGTGGTCCGTCATGATACGAACCTGCCTCGGCCCTACTCGCTAGGATTCCGCGTGCAGGGTACCGACGGGCTGTGGATGGACCTCAACGACGGGATTTATGTGGAAGGCACGAGTCCGGCGCACCGGTGGGAGGCGGCCGCTCCGTATCTGGAACGGTATGACCACCCGCTATGGAAGCGGTATGCGCCCCGGGCAGAAGGAGCCGGGCACGGCGGCATGGATTTCTTCGTCTGTCATGCTTTCGTAGAATCGGTCAAGCGCCAGGTGCCGCCGCCGCTGGACGCCTACGATGCGGCGGCGTGGAGTGCGGTCACGCCGCTGTCGGAGCAGTCGATCGCCTCCGGGGGCGCCCCGCAGCTCTTCCCGGATTTTACGCGGGGAAGGTGGATCGAAAGGGCGCCGGTTTTCGCACTCGATGACGAATATTAATCAAGCCGGCGGCGGTGGCGTTCCTTTTTGAAGGCTGTGTTTCTCGCGACCGGCTCTTTCTGGCGCCGGATGAGGACCGCGCGCGCCTTTTATGGAAACGTTGACGAGACCCTCGAGGCGACCCAGGAGCGTTTCCGGCGTGAACTAAGGAGAACGATGGGCTAATGGCCCGGTGCTAACCAGCTCCTGCGTGCGCAAGTCCGCTTCAATTGGCTAGCGCCGATTCCAGCGCTCACGCGGGCGGCGTAAAGAGCAGTGTTGCCAAAAGCGCACATCAGCAAGGCCATGCCTGCCCACATGAACCAGCGCGATGCCAGCTCCCGGCCGCCCCAATCAGCGCCGTAGCGGGGCGCCTTCCTATGTCGGAGACAGCACTCGCCGTGCTCTTCGGGACGACCCTGTACCGGGAGCAGGAGGCGGTGTACCAGATAGGGGGGTTCCTATGAGTCGTACCATTTGAGGAATCCGTGCGGAAAGGGGAGGTCTTTTTCTTTCACTTCAAGGCGAATAAAAACGAAACCTTGCGCAGAGGAGCATTGACGAGTGCTCCTCTACTTCGGCCACCGCGACTTTTCCAAGTAATCGGCCCTCAGCGGACTGCCCGCTGCGTTACCGGGCGCTATTTGACCAGCACCATGCGTCGGCTCTGGATGAAGTCACCGGCTATCATCTGGTAGAAATACACGCCGCTGGGCAGCCGCGTTGCGTCGAAGGTGACCTCGTGCGAGCCGGCGGCGCGCATTTCGCCATTGGCGAGCAGGGCGACCCGGCGCCCGGTCACGTCGTAGACGGCCAGTTGCACGGGCCGCGCCTCGGGCAACTGGAAGCGGATCTGCGTCGTCGGGTTGAACGGGTTGGGGTAGTTCGCCTCCAGGGCAAACGCGCGCACCTCCTCGGCAGGATCTTCCGCCAGGGCCCCCTCGGCCGCCACGACTTCGCCGGCCTCCGCGACGCTCGCCACGGTTGCGGTGGGGATCGTCCCGAGCGGAACGATCAACGCGTGCGGCACGAAGGTGCCGTCTTTCTTGATGCCAATCTCCCTGGCACAGATCGCCCCCTCGAATTGCACCTCCTTGTCCAGTTCCACCTTATCACCCGGGGCCAGCACCGAACCCCGCACCGTCGCGCCCTTCTTTATATGGACGTCCGCCAGACTATTGAACATTAGCCAACGGCTGTTCCCGGCGAACACCGGCGCGATCATCACCCCGCTGTCTGTGTCGAACTTCACCTTCGCATTGATATTGACCTCGACCGGTCCGGCGGTGATGTCTGCCGACACCAATGCCTCCTTCTTCACCTGTAGCTCCTCGAAGAAGTACGCGCCACTCTCAATCACCAGGGTGCCACCCTGTTCGACCTTGACCTTCCCGTAGGTGCCCGGCGGCAGCGCCAGCGTCTCGCCCTTGCTCACCTTCACCGCATCGCCGCCGGCCGAGAAGGCGAGCACCGGCAACGGGACTGCTGCCACCGGGCCTTCGATGACCGTGCCGCTGACCGAGGCGTTGCCCTCCAGCTCGACCTCCGGTGCG
>JAHEMB010000014.1 GCA_024643915.1 Rhodothermaceae bacterium
GGATCTCATTGGCGAGGCGGTCGTCTCGCAGCAAGGTCTCTTCCATCTGCGCCGCCGCCGCCTCCGCGCGCGCGGCCAAATGAACGACGAGGCGCGTGCCGTCGGCCATCTCCCCCACCCGCTCCGCCTCGTCCTCAATCTCATCGAGGATGCGCTGCCGCAGGGCCAACGGGTGCGGCACCTCCGCCAGCCGGCCCTCCGTAAGACCCTGGATCTTGCCTTCGAGCTTTTTGAGGAAATCTTTCATGGAAGGAGTGGAAGAAAGGAGGAATCGAGGAATCGAAGATGAATTGGAAATCTAAAGATCGTCGATTCTTCGTCTCGTCGTTTCTTCGATTCCTACAAAAGTGAATCTTGTGCTCACTGCGAAAGCAGCCCAAGCTCCGCCGCTGCCTCAACGATTTCTCCGGCGGTGCGGGCGGCGAGCTGGCCGCCGTAGCCTCCGTTTTCGATCACCACGGCGAAGGCCACCTGCTGCTTGCTGCCGTAGGGCGCGAAGCCGGTGAACCAGGCGTGGGAACGGCCCTTCGCTACCTCGGCGGTGCCTGTTTTGCCCGCCACCGGCACGCCCAGCCCGCTGAGGGCGCGGGCGGTGCCGTCCGTCACCACACTGCGCATGAACGTGCCCAGGAGGGCGGCGTGCTCGGGCGGCAGGATCGGCTCGGCGGGCAGAACGGCATCGTCCGAAGCCACCCAATGTACGTCCGGCATCCGTCCGGCGTTCGCTAGGGTCGCGGCAACACGGGCGATCTCCAGGGGCGTCGCCAGGACGGGGCCCTGGCCGATGGCGGCCTGCGGCAGGGCATCTTTCAGCCGGGCGACCTGCGTGCTGTCCGCCTCGCCCGGCAAGCCGGCTTCCATCCCGAACTTCTTCAGCAGGTAGAACAGATCCTGCGCGCCGACGAAATAGGTGCCGAGTTGGGCGAAGTACGCGTTGCACGAGACCATCATCGCCCGTGCCATCTCGATCTCGCCGTGCGCCGTGCCGGTGGCATCACGGATGGGCCGGCCCCAGCCCTTGACGGTATTGCCGGCCCCGCCGCCGGGGAGGGCGCGGCAGGTGTAGCCCTGGTCGTCGGCGCCGCGGTCCTTGCGGAGGGCGGCGGTGGCCGTCACCAGCTTGAAGGTGGAGCCGGGCGGGTAGACGCCGTAGCGCGGGCGATCAAGAAGGGCCTCGCCGCCGCCTGCGTAGGGGTAGGTGACGGAGGCCAGGAGGGCGCCCGTCGCAGCGTCGAGCACCACCGCCGCGCCCTTCGCCAGCCCCGCCGCCTCGATCTGCTGCGACAGAATGTTCGCCGCGCGCTGCTGGAGGCGGGCGTCGAGCGTCAGGTGGAGGTCGCGTTCCTGCCGGAGGAGGGTCTGGGAATCAGGATGGTCGGGGCCGTAGCGAACAAGGGGGATGAGTTCGCGGAGATCCTCGTAGCCGCGCAGCCACGCCCGCTCGTCGCGTTCGAGGTACGAGGTGTTCGAGGCAGCGAGGTTGCGGCGCGTGTTGAGGTCACCCAGCAGGTGGAAGGCCGCGTCGCCGAGGGGGTAGATCCGGCCCTTCGCCTCCTGCATCCGGGACACGTCCAGGCCGAGGCGGAGGAAAGCGTCGGCGTGCGGGGTGAGAGCATCGGGGTGACTGGTGGCAAGGGGCAGGCCGTTGCGGTCGTAGAGGGTGCCGCGCGGGATGAGGCCGGCCGCCTGGAGCAGACGCGGGTTGTGGCGCAGGCGCTGCTCGCCGTCGGCCTCCATCGTGTAGACGCCGCGCACCATCGTCGCCTCGTCCTTCACTACCTGGAGCCACCCCGCCCGCAGCACGAGGACGACGACGAGCGCACCCACCCCCCACAGCACCCGCCGCGCCGGACCGCGCAACCGTTCCGTCTCTGGCGCCGTGCCTGCCGCTGCCGAGATGCTCGCCAGCATCCCAAAAAGCGCGAAGTTCGCTACCATCGATGACTTGCCCAGGTTCAGAAACGGCGAGATCACACCCGAGAGCGGCAGCACCCCCAGCACGCCGCCCCCGATGAGCAGGAGGTGGAAGGCGGTGAGAAAGAGAACGGCCAGGCCGAGGAAGAACGTGTAGCCGCCCGGCGCCTCTTTCGTGATGCGCCACGCCCGCCAGAGCAACAAACCATAAAGCGCGAAGACTGCCAGCAACCCCAGCAACCCCAGTTCCTCCCCGATGGCGGCAAAGATGAAGTCGGTGTGGGCCTGGGGGACGAGCGCGGGCGACCCCTGCCCCGGCCCCAGCCCGGTGAGGCCGCCGCTGGCGAGCCCCCAGAAAGAATGCGCGAGGTGGTTGCCGCCGTAGGCCACCTCGTTCGACCACGGCGCCAGCCAGATCTCCAGCCGCTGCGCCACCGTCGCCGGGTAGCCCACTTGGTAGCTCCCCCAGAACGCACCCACAACGAGCAGCAGCCCAAACGCCGCGCCCAGCCATCTGCCTCGCGCCACGCCGTAGAGCGCGAGGAAAAGACACGCGATGATGAGCGCCGGGCCGAGGTCTTTCTGCAAGAAAAAGAAGCCAAGTGTCAGCGCCACGCCCACCACCAGGGGCAGGACGTATGCCAGGCTCGGCCGCTCGATCCGGGCATAGTGCGCGTCCAGAAAACCAAAAAAGCGGGCGAGGGCCGCGTTGTTTTTCGGGTTGAGGCGGGCGAGACGTTCGCCCAGGCGCGGCGGGGCGCCGGCCGACCGCAGCAGCTCCCACCGTTGCGCGAAGTAGCCCGCGAAGAAAAACACGAGGAGGATCTTGATCAGCTCCACTGGCTGCCACGTCAGGCCCAGCAGGCTCAGGTTGATTTTGGCGTCGCTGCCGGCGGGCCCGCTGCCGAAGAGGATGAGGACGAGCGAGAGCAGGAAGCTCAGCAGGAGCGGCACGTACGCCAGCCGCCGCCATACCGACTGCTGGAAATCGACCTGGCTCAGGAGGAGCAACGCCGCCGCGCCGAGGGCCACGCCGAGGGCGAAGCCTGAGAAGAGGAACGTGTCGCGGAGCGGGTCGCGCAGGCTCACCATCATCATCAGCCCGACGCCGGTGAGGAGGTGGAGCGCGGGTAGGAGAAAAACGTCGCCCCTGAAGCCGCGTGCTGACCAGACGAGATGGACGAGGTAGAAGGCAAGCGCGTAGACCAGCCCCCACGTCAGCAGGCCGCGCGTGAAACCGGATGGGGTGCGGACGACGAACTGGTCCTTGATCTGCGCAAGCTCGTAGCCCGTGAGGAGGGCGAGCGACTGCCGCGCCTCAGGCGTGCCGAACTGCTGCCATCGCTCCTGCGCCTCGGCCAGCCGCCGCGCGTACACGTCTAGTCCCGTGGCACCCTCGATTGTCACAGCAGGCACGCGGAGGGTGCCGAGCGCGCCCACATTCGGGAGGGTGCGGCGAGACGGGGCGCCGGGCGCTTTGAGGTACGCGGCGATCTGCTCGCCGGCAAAGCGGCGGTCGTCGGCATCGTCGAAGATGGAGAGGTGGGGCAGCAGCGCCTCGCTGCGTTCCACCGCATTCAAATCGACGAGGGCGCCGCTTTCGAGTTGGGCGTGGAGCGCGTCGAAATCCGCCGTCTTGGCGCGGAAGGTGAAGAAGAGGCCCACGGCGACGAGGACGGAAGCGGCCAGCAGCAGCCCGCGTTCCACGCCCCGCCCGCCCCCCGGCCCGGCCTCCTCGTGCTGGTGGCGAACGCGCTGTGCTGCCGTACTTCTGGTTATCGCCATCGGTGGGTCATCGCCATCGGTCCATCAACTCATCCAGGGCTTCGCGCCATTCGTCCCGGCGGATCTCGGCGATACGACTCTCCACATCGTCGAGTTGCCCGGCGGCGTGGCGGCGGTTTTCGAGGCTGCGGCCCCAGGGAATGATCTCGTCGTAGCCGCGGACGGCCTCGCGCAACTCCTCCCGTGCTTCGAACAGGCACTCCTTCTGGTCGCCGCGGTCGCCCCGCTCGCCGCAGTTTTTGGCCAGGTCGAGGCCGCGGAAATAAGCGATATCGGCGCGCTGGGCCTGCTCACGCTTGCCGGTGGGAAAGCCAAGCTCACGCAGGCGGCGCAGGGCCGCATCTGCCGCATCGTAGTCGCGCAAGAGGTAGAGGTGGGCGATGGCGAGGCCGAGGTAGGGATCAGGCCAGCGCGAGCGCAACCGCGCCGCCTCGCGGAAGTGCATCACGGCGTCCTTACCCCGCTCATTGATCCGGTCGAGGTGGCCCTCAACGTAATGCAGCCGGGCGGCAATCTCGTTCTCGGAACCGCGCATGGAACGGGCTGCCAGGAGTTGCCGCCGGGCTTCCTGCCAGTCGCCTTCACGTACGCTGGCATCGTCCCGGTTGCGGTAGTCGTCGATGACGGTGTCGGCGCCGAGGAGGAGGGCATCGAGGAGGGGGGCGCGGACCGGGTAGAGGCCCAGGTCGAGGGGGCTCCAGACGCCCAGGCGCTCGTAGCGTGAGAGGGCCGCATCAGGCGCGATATCGCCTTCGACCAGATCGCGCCGGAGGGCATCGGCCTGGTTCCAGACGCCCGCTTCCAGCACCGTCACCACCACGAGGGCCAGTACGAGGGTGCGCAGTACCACCTGCCGCGTCTTCTGCACACCCCGCTGCAAGCGCGTCGGCGGTTTCTCGTCTTTCGCCTTGACGGGCTTTTTCTGCCGCTTCGCCGGTTTCTCCGGGGGCTTCTCGATGACGGCGGGCACGGTGCGCCGCGTCGCCCCACCGGCGTCCTTGAACGCCACCGTCGCGGCGGGCTTCGGCGTCGTGCCGTTCAGCTCGTTGGTCGCCACCCCGTTGGATACTGCACTGTTCGACGCGCCGTTCGTGGGTACGGTGCGGCGGGTGGCGGTGCCGGCGGCGGGTGCGATCTGTGTGCCTGCCAGGACCGCTTCGAGATCGGCCTTGAAAGCAGCGGCGTTTGCGTACCGGGCGGCGGGGTCGGGGGCGAGTGCCCGGCGGACGACTTCACCGAGTGCCGGGGGACAGACGTTCTCGGGGAGGGGCGGCACGGGCTCGCCGGCCCGGATGAGCCCTTCGAGGCGCTGCGTCGTGTCGGCGTGGAAAGGCGTGCGGCCCCGCAGCATCTCGTAGAGGACGACGCCCACGGCCCACAGGTCGCTCTGCTCGCTCACGTCGCCGGTGTTGAGGCGCTCGGGCGAGGCGTAGGCGGCGCTGGCGAAGACGTTGCGCGTTTGCCGCCGGGTGAGGGAGAGTGCCCGCGCGATGCCGAAGTCGAGGATGCGCACGCCGCCGTCAGGCGTGAGGCGGATGTTTTTCGGCTTGATATCGCCGTGGACGATACCGGTGATCTCTCGCCCGTCGATCTCGGTGGAGAAGGCGTGGGCGGCGGCGAGGGCATCGAGCACTTCGATGGCAATTTCTGCCGCGCGGTGCCAGGGCAGCGGCCCCTCGCGCAGCAGGTCGGCCAGGTCGCGCCCCTCAACGAATTCCATCTCGACGAAGAAGCAGCAATCGTCCAGTTCGCCGTGGGCGTGGATGCGGGGGACGCGCGGCTCGACCTCGCCCAGCCGCTCCTGCAGGGTAGCGCCGAGGCGTTCGGCCTCCAGAGCGTCGGGGTCGGCGCCGGCATACTCGACCACGCGCAGCACCACGGGCGGCGTAGCCTCGTCGTGCTCCTGCCGGCGGGCGAGGAACACGTCCGCCATGCCGCCCCGCGAAAGGCGGTCGAGGATCTCGTAGGGGCCGACCGATAGGCCGCTTAGGAGGGTCGCCATGATGGATTACGGTAGCGCCTCTGTCATGTCTGGGCTAACAGGTTGTTGCAAAAAACGGCCCAAACCGTTGAGGTATGAACGCCCATATCTGAATCGCGCGCGATGCGGCTTAAGTGATTGATTTTACGCCACCTCGTGACGAAGTGTCATCGGAGAATGTTACGTTGACGAAAGCCTTCGGCCCGCGCTCCATCCACGGACACCGCCCTGCCGCCGTCGTTGACGATCACGTTGTTTTCGAGAACGGGCGAAGCAGAAGCGTCGATAAATACGCCGTCGCCGACGTTGCCGTGGAGGTAGTTGGCCCGCAGGGTCGGCGCCGCGGTGCTGTCGATGAAGATGGCGGCCCGCGTGGTGCCGGAGACCTCGAGCTGCTCAACTGTCACGTCCGCACCGCGCAACAGCAGGCCGACGTCTAGCGCAGCGCCGTCGGCAGGCTCAATCCGAAAGCCTGCCAGCCGCCCGGCGCGCACACCCTCGGCCACCACCGCCACCGTGTCGCCCGATGCGCCCGTGAGGTAGGCCTGCCCCGGCACGGCGCTGACGAGCGATACCCCCTCCTTCATCCGCACGGTCTCGGGATAGGCGCCCGGCGCCACCTCCACCACGTCGCCCGCCTGGGCGGCGGCGAGGGCGGCGGCGATGGTCGCGTAGCCCTCGGAGGAGACGACAAGGGTGCGGGCCGTTGGCGGCGTTTCCTCGGCGCCATCGTCCACTTCATTCGCCAGAAAACCTTGCAACAAACTCAACAACAGCAGCCCGGCCAGCAGGCCGTAAACGAAAAAGGCCCAGCGCCCGACCAGGGCGGATCGGCTCGGCGCAGGTTTCGGCATTGGTCTAGATTGCGGAATCGGCGCAAGGTCTGGCGGTGCGGGGCGTGCCACGGGTTCATCCTCCAGTTCCTCGACAGGCTGCCCGAACCGCTCGCCTTCGACCACAATGACGGTAATGTTGTCCTTCCCGCCGGCCCGGTTCGCCAGGTCGATCAGCTCGTGTACGGTGCGCTCCGGTTGCCCGGCGTTGCGGTACACGACGTGGCGGATCTGGGTGGAAGGGACGAGGTCCGTCAGGCCGTCGGTGCAGAGGAGGAACGCCGCGTCGGGCGACCAGGGGAGGGTGCGGATCTCGATGAAATCCTTGTCGTGCGGGTCGCGGGGAGCCGAGCCGACGTCGCGGAAGATTTCGTTGCGACGGGGATGGCGCATGGCCTCCTGCTCGGTGATCTCCCCGGCGTCTTCACGGGCGCCGACGGGCGAATGGTCGTTCGTGATTTTCTCGATCTGCCCGCCCCGGATCCGGTAGAGGCGCGTGTCGCCCACGTGCCCGAGGGTGACGGCGCCGTTCTCAACGACGGCGGCGGTGAGCACGCACGCCATGCCGCGTCGGGCGGACTCGGCCTGGGCCTGGCGGTGGATCTCATTGTTCGCCAGGGCGATAGCCTCGCGCAGCCGTTCCTCCACGCTCCCCGTCTTCCGCCGCAGCCGGTCCACGATGACCTCCAGGGCGAGGCCGGCCGCCACCTCGCCCGCCGCGTGCCCCCCCACCCCGTCAATGACGAGGAAAAGGCCGCGCCCGGCGTCGCAGTGGAAGCGGTCTTCGTTGTGGTCGCGCATCCGCCCCACGTGCGAGGCGCCCGCCGCCCGCAGCATCGCCGTGTGGCCCGTCACGGTTTCTATGTCGGGGGAGGGGATCATCAGGCCAGCTCTTCGGTGGATACGGCCTCGAATTCGAGGGTGACGATGTCGGCGAGGGCGATGCGGGCGCGGGCGGGCAGGCGCACCCACACATCCCGGTCCTGCCGCTCGCCCTCCACTTCCTGCACGCTGGAAGGCACCGCCTCGCCGTCGATCGTCGTGCCGAAGCGGCTGAGGTCCTTGAGGAAGAACGCGCCTTCGTCGGGATCGAAGCGGAGGCGGGCGTGCTCGCGGGAGACGTCGGGGCGGGTGTCGAGGCGGAGGTCGGCCCAGTAGCCGCGTCCCTCCTCGTCGCGCCGACCGATGACGATAGACGGCTTGGTCATCTCGAATTCGTGCTCGCCTGAGGCGTCGGTGTAGCGCAGCCGGGCCAGAAGGGTGGGGGCGTCTTCGTACGAGATGCGGGCCGTGTGCGTCTCGCCGCCGGCTTGCCGTGTCACCACGCGCTTCGTCTGGGCGCCGGCGCCCAGTCCGGCACTCCGCTGCACGGTGAAATACGAGTGGATCGTCAGGTCGCCGCGCCGCACCGCCGGCTCATGATCGACGCAGAAGGTGATCTCCCAGCTTTTTCCTTTCCGGGCGAAGCGTGCCGAGGTCTCCTCCTTTTTTTGCCAGGGCAGGCGGAGGCGGCGGTCCTTCTGCTCCTCGGCGCGTGCCTGGAGGGTTTCGTCGAGCTTGCGCGTGGCCTCGCGCTGGATCTCGGGGAAGAGCGGCTCCAGCTCGCGGTGGTCCTCCGGGTGGAGGTACACGTCGTAGTGGTTGGGGGCGAGGACGCTGTATTCGAGCGGCTCCAGCCCCTCAGCCATGTTGCGGGCCAGCTCGCGGATAATCTCTCGTGCCGATACGCGTCGTTCCATCGAAGGCGTGGAGTGGCTTCTACTTCAGCTTCGCCTTCCTACGTGAGGATGCGCCGGGGGTTCTTTCTGGGGAGCGGGGAACGAGCGAAGCCTAGTCGCGCAACTGGCCCGGCAGCGCAGCGCTGAGCTACGACAAGCTGTATCTTAAGAGCATACCCGCCTCGGTCGAAACCTCGTAGTGATAACTGGCCTTTTCTCACGCTGAAGGGCGCGCCTGGCGTATCTTGCCGGTGTCCTTTCCAGCAGTTCGAGGTGATGGCGATGAAGACGCAATGGATGATCGTTCTAGGGATGGGGCTGTGGGCCATTTTTGGTGGCCCGGCGCAGGCGAGCGGACCGGGCGGTCAGCCGTACATTTTTTTCCTCGGTCCCTACCTTGCGCAGTGGGAGAATGCCAGCCGGGGGCTTGAGGGCGGCCTCTTCATCCGCACCGCCGACGCCGCTTCCTTCGGCGCGGTCGACTTCCTCTTTCGCAACGACGCCGACGTGGACCCTGACTTCGCGGCGGAGGCGCGGCGGCAGTTCATGCTGGGCATCGTGCTGCGCTACCGGCACGACGTGCTACCCCTCACCCGGAGCCTGCCCACCCTTCTCGGCATCACGCTCGACGGGCGGGCGCACTACGTCGTCAATCGGGGCGACAACGCGCCCAGCGCCGGCTTCCTCGGCCTCGACCTGGGCGGCTACCTTGCCCTCCCGCTCGCCGGGGTGCGGGCCGGGGCGGGCGCTGGCGGCTTCCTCTCGGGCACCCTCCTCAAGGAGAACGACGCCGACGGCATCAGGGGTGTCTATCCCTTCGTCTTCGCCAGTCTCCGGCCTATTCCCGCCTTCAGCCTGGCCGCCCGCGCCTACACCCGCGACGCCGCCGTCCTGTTCGTCATGCTGACGGGCGACATCACCGCCTTCGACACCGTCAGCCTCTTCTACGAGGGCATGGTCCACGACGCCTTCGACGATGGGGAGGAGGCGACGCGCTTCCACATTTACCTCCCCCGCCACCGCGCCGGCCTCCGCCTCAACCTTGCCAGAATCCTCTAATTGCGGAATGCGGATTGATTCTTCTTGGCACCCAATCCGCAATGGGATCAGCGTCCTAAGTATCGGTAGAGGACGTCTTGCCAGTCGGCGTGACGTATTCTTTCGAGGAGGACGCGGTTGACGGGCTCATCGAGGGGGCTGCCGGGGGGCAGGGCGATGCCGTAGTATTGCGTCTCGAAGAGGGCGTCGAGCACTTCCAGGTCCCCCTCGAAATCCTTGTTGACGAGGTAGCGGAGGATGGGTTTGTCGTAGACGAACGCGTCGATCTCGTTATTGGCTAGCGCCTGGAGGCCGGCCTCGGCGGTGCCGAAGGCGCGGAACGAGAGGCGCTCGCCGTCGAGATAGGCGGCGCTGGTGGAGGCGGGGAGGGCGCCCACGCGTACGCTGGGCAGGTCGTCGGGCCCCTGCACGGCGGTGTCGAGCTGGGAGACGGTGAGCGCCGACGTGATGGCGGCGGTGAAGCTGGAGATAATGATGATGGCGACGAACATCCAGACGAGCGCCACGACGCGCCCGCCGAGCGTGACGGGGGCTTTGTCGCCGTAGCCCACCGTGGTCATCGTCACGGCGCTCCACCAGAAGCCCGACGCGATGCCCTGCCCCGGGGCCTCCTCGAACTGCGGGTTGCGCCGTCGCTCGAAGAACCACATCAGCAGCCCGATGACGAGGAGCAGGCCGAACAGGAGGGCCAGCACCTTGAGCAACTGCGGCGAGACGAGTGCCCGCGCCACGGCCCACCATCCCGCGCCCCCCTCGGCCCGGACGGCGATGCCCAGCCCAGCGACGTAGAAGGGATGGGTGAAGTCGAGCACCTCCTCGCGCGCCGCCGTGATGGTGAGCGCCGCCACCCCTGCATCAAACCGCCCCGTCGCCACACCGTCGATGAGCCCTTCCAGGTCGGCTTCCTCGAAGACGAAGAAAAGGCCCAACTCGGCGGCGATGCTGCGCCACAGGTCGATGCTGATGCCCTGCCACACGCCATCGACCTGCATGGCAAACGGCGGCGCCTCCTTCGTCCCCACCACTAGCACCGAGTCCGGCGCGGGCGCTCGCTGCGCGGCGGCACTCGAGCATAAAAGGAACGAGAAGGCGAACAGAAAGAAGAGACGCACGTGCGGATCGGGTAGGGGCAGGTGAAGGATTGGGCGTATGGGCGTGGGAAAAGCTGAACATCGTCCATACATTCAGACTTCCATACGTCCACACCTTAATCGGTCTACGCAACCTATCAAACGCCCTCGATCTTTTCCACAAAAATCTGTGCAAATCCGCCCCACCTGCGCTCTCCGTTTTCTATTTTTACCCCGACCTAAACCCTAACCCGATCTCATGGAAATTACCACCCTCAAAACGCAGCGCCGCTTCGCCGACGAGAAGATGCAGAAGGTGCCCGTCTTCGATACCGAGAAGATGTTCTTCGACCAGTATTGCCTGCTGCCGGGGCAGGCGCAGAAGATCCACACCCACGCAGGGGAGGATAAGGTCTACCTGGTCTTTGACGGCGAGGCGACGGTTCATGTCGGCGGCGAGGAGCAGGTACTGCGCGAAGGGCAGGCCGCCCTCGCCCGCGCCGGAACGGCCCACGGCGTCCGCAACGCGACCGACGCGCCGCTCGTCGTCCTGGCGGTGATGGCGCCGCGCCCCGATTAGGAATCGAGGAATCAAAGAGACGAAGAAACGACGAGTGGTTGAAAGCAAGCTTATCTTCGATTCCTCGTCTCTTCGATTCTTCGTTTCATTCTCTCCAAGGCTTCATTCCTTCGCCAACGTTCGCCATGCCACGCCGCTTCCTCCTCGCCGCCCTGCTCGCCCTCGTCCCCGCGCTCGTCTTTGCGCAGATCCCCGAGGCGCCGCCGCGCGCCGAGGGCGAGGGGCCGTACGAACGCCTGGTGCTGCGCGGCGGCACGCTCATCGACGGCACCGGCGCCCCGCCTATCGGGCCCGTGGACATTGTCGTCGAGGGCAACCGGATCGTGCAGATCAGCACGGTGGGGTATCCCGGCGTGGCGATCCGTGACGAGGACCGGCCCGAGGGCGGCGACCGGGAGGTGGATATTTCAGGGATGTACGTGCTGCCCGGCCTGGTGGACATGCACGGCCACATGGGCGGCGAGGCGCAGGGGACGCCCGCCGAGTACGTCTTCAAGCTGTGGATGGGGCACGGCATCACCACCATCCGCGACCCCTCCTGCGGCAACGGCCTTGCCTTCTGCCTGGAGCACAAGGCGAAGAGCGCCGCCAACGAGATCACCGCCCCGCGCATCGAAGCCTATGCCGCCTTCGGGATGGGCAGCGAAAAGCCCATCGCCACGCCCGAGGACGCCCGCGAATGGGTGCGCTGGCTGGCCGCGCAGGGCGCCGACGGCATCAAGTTCTTCGGCGCGCCGCCCGAGATCATGGCGGCCGCCCTCGACGAGGCGGGCAAGCAGGGGCTGGGGACGGCCATGCACCACGCCCAGATGGCCGTCACCCGCTGGAACGTCCTCGACTCGGCCACGCATGGGCTGACGACGATGGAGCATTGGTACGGCCTCCCCGAAGCCCTCTTCACCGACCGCATCGTGCAGCACTACCCGGTCGATTACAACTACCTCGACGAGCAACACCGCTTCGGCGAGGCGGGGCGGCTGTGGGCGCAGGCCGCACCGCCCGGCAGCCCCCGCTGGAACATCGTCATGGACTCGCTCCTCGCCCTCGACTTCACGCTGGTGCCCACCTTCAACATCTACGAGGCCAGCCGCGACCTCATGCGGACCGTCCGCGCCGAGTGGCACGACACCTACACCCTGCCCGCACTCTGGGAGTTTTTCCGCCCCAGCCGCCGCGCCCACGGCTCCTACTGGTTCTACTGGACGACCGAGGAGGAAGTGGCCTGGCGCGACAACTACCGCCGTTGGATGCAGTTCGTGAACGAGTACAAGAACCGGGGCGGGCGCGTGGCGACGGGCAGCGACAGCGGCTACATCTACCAGACCTACGGTTTCGGCTATGTCCGCGAGTTGGAGCTGCTGCGCGAGGCTGGCTTCCACCCGCTCGAAGTGCTCTGGTCCGCTACGCTCAAAGGCGCCGAAGCCCTCGGGCGCGACGACGAGATCGGCACCGTCGAGGTCGGCAAGAAGGCCGACTTTGCCATCGTCGAGGCCAATCCCCTCGCTAACCTGAAGGTGCTCTACGGCACGGGCGCGATCAAGCTCGACGATGCGACAGGCGAGGTGACGCGCGTCGGCGGCGTCCGCTACACCATCAAAGACGGCATCCTCTACGACGCCCCTGCCCTCCGCGCCGACGTGCGCCGCATCGTCGAGGCCGCGAAGGCCGAAGCCGGCATCCCCGCCGGGCCGATGCCCGTGACGACGGATTGAGAGCCGGGGAGAGGGGGGAAATGTGAAAAATGGGGGAGCAACGTCATGAAGGGGAAGGCTACCCTGTGTATAAGGGAAAGGGATTTCCCAATTTTCTCTCCGGCCTCATGCGTCTCCCACTTTTGCTCCTGACGGCGTTGCTATTCTTCGCGTCGCCCGAAACTGCTCGTGCCCAACTCCTCGTCGACACGCTCTACACCTGGAAGGGCTTTAGCCGCACGGCGCAAGCGCGCGTCCGCCTCTACGCCGGTCTCCCAGACGAGGACCGCTCCCATATCTTCGTCCTTCAGGAGATGGCCGACAATCGTGGCCCCACGACGGTGGACGACGCCCGCCTGCTGGCCGACCTGGTGGGGCGCGAGTTCGGAATCGAGCCGGGCGAGGCCTACTTCCTCTTTCACTGGGGCGGCTTCAGCTTCGAGGGCGCCGATCCTGACGATGGGAAAGAGCTCTTCCTGCGCGCCACCTTCAAGCGCAACAAGAGCGGCATCCTTGGCTCGCCGCTCTGGCGCGTCGTCAGCCGCGAGGAGGTAGAGGAGCTGACGGACCGACAGTTCCACTGAGGGCGCTCTTACGTCAATGAGCAATGAGAAAGGTGCAATGGCCTCGCATTAAGCATCACGCTTCTCGATCACTGCTCATTGCTAATTGCCCATTAGGTATTAGCCGCCGAGCCGCACCACCACCGCCTCGTGGCCCCGCAACGTCAGCGTGTCTTCCACCTTTTCCTCGTCCCGGTCCAGGTGGGATGAAAGGAGCAGGCAGCCCGGTGTAGGCAGGGCGACCTGCTGCGCGTCAGAGGAGAAATTCAGCGCCACGAGGATCTTCTCGTCCCCGGCTTCGCGCAAGAAAACGAAGCAGTCCTCCGGCGCCTCGTCGATGGGGCAGTAGGGGCCCTGATGGAGGGCGGGCGATTCGCTACGCAGAGCGAGAAGCTTACGATACAAATGCAGCATCGAGCGCGGCTCCCGAAGCTCGTGCTCGACGTTGACCGTCTTGTAGTCGTCGCCGAGGGGGAGCCAGAGGCGCTCGGGCGGGGCGTCGGAGAAGCCAGCGGAGCGGGAGGCGTCCCAGGGCATCGGCGTGCGGCAGCCATCGCGCGTCAGCTCGGGGAGGCTGCGGAAACCCCAGGGGTCCTGCTGCCGCTCCCTCGGCACGTCTACCTCGGCCATGCCCAACTCCTCGCCGTAGTAGAGCGTGGGGGTGCCGCGCAGGGTTAGCAGCAGCACCGCCGCCACGCGCGCCTGCGCCGCTCCCTCGCGCGTGACGAAACGCGTCTCGTCGTGGTTGTTGAGGACGTAGTTGGGCCAGGCGCCCTCGGGCAGGGCGGCCTCCAGGGCGTCTACCGTAGCGCGCACGGCGGCGGCCTCCCAGGCCGTGTTCAGCAGGGCGAAGTTGAACGGCATGTGTAGCTCGTCGAGATCCTCGCCGTAGTAGCGCACCCACTTCTCCCAGTCGTAAATGTGCATCTCGCCGATGGAGACGCGCGGCGGGTCATAGCTGTCGATGAGCCGCCGGATCTCCCGGTAGATCGGGTGGATGTCCGGATGGGCCTTGTCGTACAGGTGGAGTTGGGTGTCGTACTCGCCCATCGGCTTGTGGAAGGTGCCTTCGTGGGGGTTGGGCGGGTTGTCGCGCAGTGCGGGGTCCTTCATAAAAGCATGGGCCACATCGATGCGGAAGCCGTCCACGCCGCGCGCCAGCCAGAACCGCAACACGTCGAACATGGCGGCTTTGACCTCGGGATTGCGCCAGTTGAGGTCGGGCTGCTCTTTCAGGAACGAATGGAGGTAGAATTGCTCCGTCGACTCGTCCCACTCCCACGCACCGCCCCCGAAAACGCTCAGCCAGTTGTTGGGGGGGGAGCCGTCGGGTTTGGGATCGCGCCATACGTACCAGTCGCGCTTGGGGCTGGTGCGCGCCGACCGCGACTCCTTGAACCACCGGTGCTGATCCGACGTGTGGTTAGGGACGAAGTCGACGATGAGTTTGAGGCCGCGCCGGTGCGCCGCCGCCACGAGCCGGTCGAAGTCTTCGAGCGTGCCGAACTGCGGATCGACATCGCAGTAATCGGCCACGTCGTAGCCGAAATCAGCCTGGGGCGAGGGATAGAAGGGCGAGAGCCAGATCGCGTCGACGCCGAGTGTCTCGCGCAGGTAATCGAGCTTCTCGATCACGCCCGGCAGGTCGCCGATGCCGTCGCCGTTGGTGTCTTTGAAAGAGCGGGGGTAGATTTGGTAGACGACGCCGGTCTGCCACCAGGCGTAACGTGCATCAGGCATAAAAACGGGATCGGGATGGGTGTGCGTGGGCCACGTGCAAGTTTAAGAAGAATCCCTGCTCGTCTCCTGGCACGCCGCCAGATTTTGCGCTATCGTTTCAGTGGCTTTTTCGAATGGCGAATAGGGAAGGTTGAGGGTTGAATGCTTCTCCTCCTTCATCGTTCGACATTCGCTATTCTGCGGTTCGACCTACAGATTGATCCACGTGCTACCATGCCCCCTGCCGCCCGCCTGTCCCTTGCCGCCCTTGATGCCGTGATTTTCGACCTCGACGGGGTGTTGATCGACTCCGAGCCGCTCCACGCCGAGGCGCACCGCATCGCTTTCGCCCGGTTCGAGATGGCGGTGCCGGCGACGCTCAACGACCAGTTCATCGGGCAGACCGACCGCGCCCTCATCGAACACGCCCTTGCACACTTCGGGCGTGACGGCCTCGCTCTCGATACCCTCCTCGAAGCCAAGCAGCAAGCCTACCACGACCTGTTGCCGACGATGCAGATGGTAACGGACGCGCAGCCTTTCGTGCGCGCCCTGGCTGGCGTGCCGGTCCGCCTCGCCCTCACCACCTCCTCCGTCCGCCGCAACCTCAACCTTGCCTTCGCCCGGTTCGGCCTGGCTGAGGCCTTCGAAGTCATCATCACCGCCGAGGACGTGACGAAGGCCAAGCCCGACCCCCAGCCGTACCGCCGCACGGTGGCGGCGCTGGGCGTGCCCGCCGGGCGCTGCCTCGTCATCGAGGACTCGGTCAACGGCGTGCGCTCGGCGAAGGGCGCCGGGTGTCGCGTGGCTGCCCTCACCACGTCGTTCCCCGCCGCGCTGCTGAACGAGGCCGACCTCGTCGTGGACACCTACGCCGCCCTGGCCGAGTGGCTCGGGTTGAAGATAGAGGACGGCGCGTAGCGGACGGTAAGGAAGGGTCGCCGTGTTTCTTTCAAGGCCCCTTGAGAAACTGTCTGGTAGGATGATCTTGGGCTGCGCGCGGAACTTTTTGACCCATCGACCGCCGTTTTCTCGGCCCGTAGTTGGGCTATGCGCCTCAAAAAGCGTCGGACCCTGGATCAAAGATTGCTCTCTCGCTTCCAAACCGACCTGCCAGACAGCTTCTGAGCCCTCCACGCTTGCCAATCTGATGACAGGGTGGCGGGGGCCGGTCCGGCCCTGCGCACCCTACGCCGCCGGGCATTCCCCTACGACCCGCACCGGCCCTAGCCC
>JAHEMB010000015.1:0-13986 GCA_024643915.1 Rhodothermaceae bacterium
GCAGGGCGTGGGCCACGGGCAGGGCCGCGCCCAGGAACAGCACGACTGCGATCCAGGCAAGGTGCCAGGGCTGAATTTTAAAAAGCCAGGCTCTCATGTCGCCCGTCGCTATGCGTGTGTCTCGTGCACGTAGGCCCGGTGTTAGAGCTTGATCACCACCTCGAACCGTCCGCCGACGTTCAGGTCGGAGTCGCCGACGGCGTCGTCGATGTCGTAGGCACCGAAGGCGTCGAAGACGAGCACGCCGCGCCGCCCCACCGCCATCTGGTAGCGCGCGCCGAGGGCCACGGCATCGCGGGATCCAACGGTGTCGGCGTCGTAAGTGTAACGCCCGCCTACCTCGACGATCAGTTGCTTGCGGGTATGGTCGAAGAACCACTGGTAGCCGGCGCTTCCGCCGACAGCCTGGTCGGCCCGGTTGCCCAGGGCAGCGCCGTAGCGTCCCAGCCCCACCGCCGCGAACAGAATGCCCGTCTGGCCCAGCGGTCCCCCCACAGAGGGTGAGCGCGCCGCCGAGCGAAACTCGCCGATACCCAGAAAACCACTCAGGTAGATGTGGTTGTGCGAATGATGGGGCGTCCACGAGAGCTGGTTGTGGATCAGCACCCCCTGCCGGTTGGCGCGTACCTCATCCCCGATGGGAAAGGAGCCAAGTACCCGCAGCGTATAGCCGTAGCGCCCGAGCCGCTGCGTGCTGCCCAGCCCCGCGTAAATGCCGTCGCCCGTCGAATCATCCGCCGACACGTACACCGCGTCTAGCTCTATGGTGCGCTTCCGTGTATCCATCTCCGTAAACAACCCCACGAGCAGGGCCGATTTGTCGCCGAAGTTGCCCAGGGCCGCCGGTCGGTCGATGTCTCCCCAGGCGAAGAGCCCGGTGAGACGCATGTTGATGAGGCCGAAGGACTTGAGGTTGGCGCGCGTCAGGCCGACGGCGTCGATGGCGTCTTCGTTGAGCAGGAGGCCATCCTGGAAACTCAGCGGTTGCCGGCCCACGGCGATGCCGTAATCGAGGCCGCCGCTGTCGTCCCAGTCGAGGGCGGGGAAGAGTTCGCCGAGGTCGCCCTCGAAGAAGAGCGTGCGGATGCCGAAGTTAAGCTCCTCCTGAAAGCTGTCGACCGAGTCGGGCAGGCTGGGATCGGCATCAAGCGTGAAGCTGGTGAACCGGCCGTCCTGGTCGAGGGGGCGAAAGCCGATCAGGATGCGCTCGGTCTGGGTGAGGTAGAGGTTGCCAAAAAGGTCGAACCGCGCGGCAGCTTCGACGACCCGGGTGCCGGCTACGCCGTTATCGATCCCCTGGGCAGCGCTCCGGAGGGTCCCGAAGGCGAGGAAGGCCGGTTGCCAGACGGCGCCCGTGGGCAGGCGAATGCCCCGGCTCAGGGTGCCCGTCCCCAGGAACGGCTCGCCCAGTTCGATCAGGGGCTTAGGCCGGTCGGGGAGGTCGGCGAGGGGAATCGGCTCGTCCGAGAAGCGGCTGTCGCTGTGCCCGGCCTCGTCCTCGTGCTCGTCCTGCGCCCACGCGGTGGTGCTTCCGCCCATCCACCAGAGGCCCAGCGCCAGCCCGCACGCCACCAGGCAACGCCATCGGGAACACCGTGCTCTGCGTTTGCTCATGGGTTCGAGATTCGATGCTGTGGAAGCGTGATGTGTGAGGGTGCTCCTGGAAATCTGTCCAGCGCCTTCTCACGATTCGCGTTTACTTCGTCAGGCGCAAGACAGTCCGTCGCAGCTATCGCAGCGGCACGTCCCGGTCGTAGAGGATCGGCGCACCTTCTACGATGCCGTCGGCCACTTCGCGCGGACTCATGAAGAAGTCGAAACCGACGTGTTGGATCTCGCTCATCAGGTTCACGGGGATCATCTGAGCGATCAGCTTGACGTTGGCCGTATAGGGGCCGCGGCTGCCCACCAATTCCTTGCGCGAGACCTCATACCGGGGCCACAGCGACGACAGCGGCGCAATTGTCTGCCGGTGCTTCCGCACGCCGACCGGGCGTGCCAGCAACACCGTCGAACTCGTCGAAGGCCGCAGGAACGGCAACGGGTCGGGGGAATAGTTGACGGCCAGCACCTGCTCCCGCTCGCCGCCGCGTATCATACGCGTGAGGAACTTCGATTGCAGGCTGAAGAGGTACTTGTCGCGCTTCAATTCGCCGTTGTGGACGTAGAGCGAGTGCAGGTCACGCACGTCGCCGTTGGGGTCGCGATCCCCCGAGGCGAAAACCACCTTGCCGTCGGCGTCAGTGACGGTCACTTGCAAGAACACAAGCCGCTCGGCGTCGAAGCCGGTGGGCACGTTGTGGCCGTTGGTGCCGTTGCGCACCTCCACCTTGAAGGCGATGCCATCCGGCCCAGCCCGCTCCACGTCCACGTCGCCAAGGACGTAGCCGGCGCGCAAGACAGCCTTGCGCTGAGTTTCGGCCTCATCCAGCAACGCCTGGTTCTCATCGATGATGTCGCGGGCGTCGTAGCGGTCGTCGGCAAACTTCCAGCGTTCGGGGAAGGCATAATCGTCGGGCACGTTATCCTCGAAGGCGTCGGTGCCCCAGCCCTGCTCTACATCAAAGGTGAGCCACTCGCGGATGGTCGCCATCTCGGCGGCGCGCACGTTGTGGGGGAAGATGCCCGGATGGATGATCGAGTAGTCCGGCCCGGCGAACATGTGGTTGGTGCGCTTGCGGGGCCGGGTCGGGATGCCGCCCACCACCGCCGCCGGCGCCTCGTCGTAGCCCGACGGCACGCCGGGTTGCTTGCCCATGTGGCAGTCCTGGCACGAGATGCCCTGCCGCGCCGCCGACGTCGCCTTGTATTCGCTGAAAGCTTCTTCGAGGCGGAAGCCGTTGACGAGGTTAACGTCGTGGCACGCGCCGCAGAACGCCGACGTATTGATTTGCGCAAAGCGGACAACGCCGGTGTGGATGGCGCGGCCCGACTGGCCGCGCTCCGTGTTGACGTTGTAGTCGCCGCTCTCGATCACCCGCTCGAGTTCGGCGTTGCCGGAGGGGCCGAAGACTGGGTCGAAGAGATCGCCCTCGACGATGGCGAGCCGGCCGCTGACCTTGCCGTAGGGCTTCTCTAGCCGGTGACAGACGATGCACGTGATGCCCTCGCGCGACGTCGGGTGCCGGTCCATGTTGGTCATAAACTCCGGCTCGTTGAGGTTCATCCCGACAGGCGTGTGGCAGCGGATGCAGAAATCCCCATTGGTGCCGTTGGTCAGTTGGAGGATCGTCCCGTGCATCGCATTGAAGACCGGACTCAGCTGCGCGTAGGAATGCTGCGAGACTGACCATTCGCGGTAATGATCGGGGTGGCAGGTGGCGCAGGTGTTGGCCGACGGGAACCGGTCTTCGAGCATGAGGCGCTGGTGCGCCGAGTCGGCGCGCTGCCGAATCATGGCCTCGGACAAGTATGTATTGTTCACACGCCCCGAGGCCACGCCGGGGCTATTGTGCGCCGCCAGCAAGACGGGCAGGGTGGGCGCAGCAGCGGCTTCTTGCGCCGCATGCGGCGCCTGCGACACGTTCAGGAACAATAACCCCAGCGCCACGGCGCCCACCAGGGCCAATCCCGCACCAAGGCGCTTCGGCACTTCCTGAAAGGAACACCTCGACATGGCTGCCTCCTAGGCGGTGAATACGAACTCCCCGCAATATGCCGCCTTTTTAGGAGATCTGCAAGAAAATATAGAAGAAAGCGCGTAGAGCGTTCCTCGGAGTCACGGGACGGTGCCGGTGACCTCCTCCTTAAAGATCCCCATCAACGACCAATGGAGAATCTGCTTCACCTGGCGAGCCGGGTCGCCTTCGACGTTGAAATCACCGACTACCACTGAGACGAGTAGGACCTATGAGCCAAGACAAGATTCGGCCCGTCCATCCAGGTGAGATCCTCCAGGAGGAATTCCTCGACCCCCTCGGACTGAGCCAGAACAAGCTGGCCCTGGCGGTCCGTGTGCCGGCACGCCGCATCAACGAGATTGTCCACGGCAAACGCGGTGTGACAGCCGACACGGCTCTTCGCCTGGGACGGTTCTTTGGTATGAGCGCGGAGTTCTGGATGAACCTCCAGGCACGTTATGACCTGGAGACAGCCCGAGATGAGCTAGGCGAGCGGCTGGAGCAAGACGTCCAGGTGAAGGCCGAGTGAAAGTTAATTGGTTCCCCTGGCCACCCGTACAATACACCTGGAGGGTGTTTTGCAACTGCATGGCAGAGGCGTCACGCCGGCCCATTTTCTGACTTGCAGGCAATCTTCTCAGGAGCGTATGGGTTATTTCCTTACAGCTTAACTGGGAATCACCCCTTGCCAACCCCGGTGGATCTCGATCTAAGGTGGTAAATGTGGGCAGTTTGGCGAAAAGATCTAGGGGGTAGCTATCTGCCGAATATATGACGCCCCTACAGGGGCGACTGCCAGAGGACGGGATCCTTGGCAGAAAGCGTGACGCTCACGACACGGGAAGAGGCCCTTTTCAAAGCTTGTTCAGCAGCCGGGCTCCTCATCCTCCACGGACCGGTCCAAGCATCACACCTACATATCCCAACCGGGAGGCCTTACTATGAAAACCTTACCACATGACAGGCAGGCACCGGTGCTCCTGCCGCTCCTAGCGTTCATCGCAAGCCTTGCTCTTGCGCCTATCCTGGCCCATACAGCACTCGGCGGCGCCCCCGGCACTACCGTGAGCCCTGCCGTGCACCACGTTACCCCCATCTTCGTCCCGGGCAACCCAAGCTGCACCAGCCGCGGCTACGCCTTCGGCTTCAAGCCACAGCCCGAGCCGCCGCCGTCGGGTACCTATTTTTTCCCCGACGGTATCAACACAGTGACGATCACCAGCGACGGCACCTTCTTTGACTGGACGTCGACGCTTGGCATCGACGCCGTCATCGTCAAGGGCGGCCCCAACGCCAACGTGTACGTCTACGATCCGCCAACGGAGGAAACGAGCGACACGGGGCTCAGCAGCCCGATCAACCCCAACAACAACCGGCCCTATGCCATCAGCCACATCGAGTTCTGCTACGACTACGAGCTCGGCATCGGCAAGACGGCGGAGACCGAGCACACACGAGACGTCGATTGGACGATCGAGAAGACGGTGGACGTCGATGCGTGGAACCTCTTCGACGGCGACACGGGCGAGTCTGAGTACACCATCACGCTGACGAAGGACGTCGAGGTCCTCGCCTCGCTCACGGGCGTAATCACCATCAATAACAACACGCCGTTCCCGGCCACCATCACAGGCATCGCGGACCTCTTTGATCCCGACGCGGGCGCCGACATCAACGGCGTGCTCACCGCCTGCCGCGTCGACGGCAACCCTGTGGCCTACACCGGGCAGGGCAACCACGTGCTCGCCGCCGGCAGCGCGATGGAGTGCGACTATGAGGTGGACGTCGACAACACGCCCACCGACGGGACCAACAATGCTACTGTTACGACGACGGGCCAGGTGGGCGGGGGCGAGGCTTCGGCCGACGTCCTCTTCGGCCCGGCGACCGACATCGGCGAGCCCGACGAGATCAACGTGACGGACACCAACGGCGAGGTGTTCGGGCCGTTCACCGACCCGCCGGACCCGATCACGTACACACGCGTCTTCGACTGTTCGGATGTCACCTACACGGACCTGCACGCCGAGTATGACGTCGAGAACACCGCCTCGATCGACGAGACGGACGACGAAGACGACGCCACCGTCGCGGTCGACTGCTACGAGCTCGGCGTCGAGAAGACCGCGCAGGTGAGCTTCGACCGCACCTGGGAGTGGACGATCGAGAAGACGGCCGACCAGACGGACCTCCTCCTCGCGCCGGGGCAACTCTTCAACGTCACCTATTGGGTCGAAGTCGATGCCATGGCCGTCGATGAAAACATCGTCGTCAGCGGCGTGATCACAATCAGCAACCCCAACCCCGACCGCGACGCGAGCCTGAGCGACGTGGCCGACGAGATGACCATCAGCGGCATCGTAGGCATCGTGCAGGGCGTAGTTGATTGTCCACAGGACTTCGTTGCCATGGGCGGTACGCTCGAGTGCACCTACAGCTCTGCGGCGCTAGACTTACAGTCGGCCGAAGACCTCACCGGCACCAACACGGCCACGGCGGAGCTGCAGAACCTGGCCTTTGAGGGGCCGGGCCCCGGCGCGCAGAGCGGGACGACGAGCTTCTCCGGAGACGAGGACATCGTGGTGCTCGCTGCCACCTCGGAAGCGGATGCGTGCATCGACGTCTCCGACACCAACACGGGCCTGCTCGGAACGGTGTGCGCCGGCAACGCACCCGCATCGTTCCACTATGACCTGTCGTTCGGCCAGCATCCGGACGCCAACGTGCCGCTTGAGTGCGGTGATAACAGGCACGTCAATACGGCCTCCTTCATCGCCCAGGACTCCGGCGCTACCGGTGAGGACGACTGGATCGTGAATGCCGAGGTGAACTGCGACGTGGGCTGCACGCTGACACAGGGCTACTGGAAGACGCACAACGATTCGTTCCATGGCGGCGCACCGAGCGATGACACCTGGGACCTTATCACGCCCAATGCGGAGCAGACGGGCTTCTTCACGACCGATGCGGGCAATTCGCAGCCGACGACCGGCCCGAACGCACCGCCTTTTATCTGGTTCGAGGTGCTCTGGACGCCGCCGAAGGGCAATGCCTACTACAACCTCGCTCACCAGTACATCGCGGCCGCGCTCAATATGCTCAACGGCGCCGATTTCACGGATGCACAGGACGCCTTCGATGAGGCCACGGACCTCTTCGAAACCAAGACGCCGGCACAGGTCGCCACGCTCAAAGGCAAAGCGTCTAAGACGTGGAAACAGCTGGCGGGCACGCTCGACGACTACAACAACGGCCTGACCGGGCCGGGTCACTGCGACGAGGATGCCGCCTCGGCCGGGGCAACAACCGCCTTCAAGGTCGCGCCGGCAGGCGACGCCTCGGATGAGCCGCTCGCCGCCTCGGCGGACGAGGGACTCAGCGATGACCGAGCGGTGATAGACCGAGCGGGCAACAAGGCTGCGAAGGCCGCAGCCGCGGGCGACGCAGCGGTCGAAGTGCCGGGGGCCTACGGGCTCGACGCCAACTACCCGAACCCGTTCAACCCGGTCACGACGATCCGGTACCGCCTGCCCGAAGCGAGCCGGGTGACGCTGGCCGTCTACGACGTCCTCGGGCGCGAGGTGGCCCGCCTCGTTGACGGGTCGCGCGAGGCCGGTATCTACGAGGTGCGGTGGGACGCTACCGCCGTGCCGAGCGGCACTTACTTCTACGTGCTGCGCGCGGGCAACTACGCTGAGGTGCGCAGCATGGCACTGATGAAGTGACCGTGCCGATGAGGTAACCCGGCGGGCCGCCCGGAACGAGCCCGGCCCGCTGGTAAGCCGCCCGCAAGGAGCCTTTCCCAGGCGGAGAGAAAATTCCTTGCGGGCGGCTTACTGTTTTTTGCCGCATCCGCTATTTCTTGCCGGTTCGCAGCAGCGTCCCATCGCTGTCCGCTTCGGCGTCGTGGTTGGCCGCCGCGTCGTAGGCCATTGTGGCGTGCTCCACGTGATCGACGACGAAGACGACCTCTGTGCCACTCCGGAGGGGTCCGGTGCTGAGCGTCACCGAGCCGTCTGCCCCGGTCACACCAGAAACGCTCCCAGAGGCAGCGCCCGACCAGGTGCCGTAGACGGTGGCCCCTTCGACAGGCCCCTCGCCGTCATCGTGGATGCGCACGGTGATGCGCACTTCCCACTTGCCGCTTCTGCCCTTGATGCGCACGTCGGCATCAAGGTCGCCCACGTGGAGGGCAGAGGCCGGCGGCGGTGGCGGCGGGGCGGTCACGCTCACGCTGCGGGTAGCCTGGCCCGTGGCGCCATCATCGTCCGTCACCGTCAGCGTAACGCTGTAGGTGCCTGCAGCGGCGTAGGTGTGCGTAGGCGCCGGCCCGGCGCCAGAGGAGCCGTCCCCAAAGGCCCAGGCGTAGGTGGTGACGCTGCCGTCGGGGTCGTAGGAGCCACTGCCGTCGAAGGCGACGGCGAGGTCGTCCGGGGCATAATCGAAAGAGGCTGTGGGCGCCTCGTTGGGCGGATCCGGCGGCGGCTCTCCGGACGGTGCGCCCAGGAGTGCGTAGAGCAAGAGGTTGGGCGAGCCGTTACCGGCGTCCGAGATGGCGCCCGCCGTGGCCTCCCCGGCGAGGGCGCTCGCCACGTCAGCGGGCGTGGCACCCTGATGGCTTTCGAGGTAGAGCGCGGCCACGCCCGCTACGTGCGGGCTTGCCATCGAGGTGCCCCCGATGGTCCTGGTGCTCGTGTCGTCGGTGTTCCAGGCCGAGGTGATGCTCGACCCGGGAGCGAAGAGGTCGAGGCATCGGCCGACGTTGGAGTAGGAGGCCCGCGCGTCCGAAGAGGTCGTCGCCCCGGCAGTGAGGGCCTCATCGACGCGTGCCGGTGAGTAGTTGCACGCGTCAGCAGACGAGTTGCCGGCCGCCACCGCATACGTGATGCCGGCGGCGATGGAACTGCGGACGGCCGCGTCGAGCGTGGTGGAGGCACCGCCCCCCAGGCTCATGTTCGCCACGGCCGGGGCGCCGGACCCGGTGGCATGCTCCGTGACGAAGTCGATGCCGGCCACGACGCCGCTGACCGACCCCGACCCGTTGCAGTCGAGCACGCGAACCGCGACAAGGCGCACGTCCTTAGCGACGCCGTATGTCCGGCCTCCGATGGTACCGGAGACATGCGTGCCGTGCCCGTGGCAGTCGGACCCGTCCCCACCGAAGGCGTCGAAGCCAAAGGCGGCTCGGCCCTCGAAGTCCACATGCGTATAGCGGATGCCGGTATCGAGGACGTAGGCCGTCACACCCGCGCCCGTCGCCTCGTAATGATACGTGTCGTCGCGGCCCTCACGCTGGTCGATGCGGTCGAGCCCCCAGGGCGGGGCATTCTGCGTGCCCAGGGCGTACACCGCTCGGTCCTGCTCGACATAAAGGACATCGGTGTGACGTCGCAGCGCTTCGACGGCCTTCTCCGGCAGCGTCGCCGAAAAACCTCGGACGGCGTGCCGGTAGACAAAGCGCAGGTGCCCACCGTGTTGCCGGGTGAGCTTTTCCGAGAGCCCGGCCACATCGCGCACCCCCTCCTCAAACAGGATGAGATACTCGCCGGGAAGGGCGGCACCGGCCCTGCCGAGCGCAGCGCCTTCGAAGCGGGCCGACTCGGCCAGGGTCCCCTCCTCCATTGAGGAGACCGCCGAATCAGCGCAGCCGGCGAGCAGCATAAGGCTCAGCAAGCAACAGAGCGTACAGGCCCACAGCACACGGGGCGGAGCGGGGAAAAAGGGCGGCAGGCAGTAGGAGAGAGAGGGAGAGGGAGAGGTCGCACGGGTTCGTCTGCTCATGATTCGGTTCTCCACAGGGGGCGGTGATAGGGCGGTTAGCGCCCCCCCACCCGGTGCCGGAGCCGTAATCGACACCAGTGCCGGAGCTATGATTGCTGAAGAGCGCCGGGCGTCGGCAAGGAAATGAGCGGCCCATATGGTCGGGGGGCCTGGCGTGCCTATAGAAAAGCATGCCGATCCCCCTTCGGAGGTCGCGAAAGCCCGCATCTTGCCGAGAGCTACCAAGGAGATCCTCGCGGGCGCATTGCGGGCGCATAGCCTAAAAAGAGCATAGAATGAGCTTAGGAAGGGCTTTTTCCTCGCTATGCAGATCCGGCCACGAAGGGCAGAGCAGGATACCATTTGGGGAGCAAAAGTGAGCGCCGTAGGAGGAGGCGGAGGGGAATGCTGGCCTCTCGAACAGGAGTTTTTTACCCGGGCAGATGAAGAAACTACACGCTCGGGCTCTCGTCGTAAGGCCCAGAGAGGTGCAAGACCGGATTAGAAACTGTTTGGTAGGATAATCTTGGGCTGCGCACGGATCTTTTGAGCCCACCGTCCGCTTTTTTCTCGGCCCATAGCTGGGCTACGCGCCTCGAAAATCTCCCATGCTCGCTTCCAAACTGACCTACCAAACAGTTTCTTAGATGAGCAGGGGTCGGCAGATCTCATAGCAGAGCCGGCTATATACCGGCCTTGCCGATTCGCATGAAAGCCCTTGCAGAAGTCACCGGAATGTTGGAGTTTGCAGGTAAGGGCGCTTCTTCTCGGACCAGAGGGATCCCGCCGACCAGGCTGCGCTCTGCAGTAGACCCCTTCTGAGGAGCACCAGCCTCCCCCTCTTCTTCAGCGAATGTCAGCAAGCCGTCCTCGCATTTACCTACCGCTCCTCTTCATGGTAGCGGTTCTCCTCTGGCCGCTGGCCTCGCCGGAGACGCACGCGCAGCAGACGCGGGAGGCCGAAGGGGAAGACCGGCTGGCGAGGGCCATGCGCCTTCGCGATACCGGCGCCTACGCCCAGGCAGCTCAGCTCCTTGCACCGCACGTCTCAGCCCATCCCGAAGACGCCGATGCCGCACGTATGCTTGGCCAACTGCTCTACTGGGATGGGCAGTTTGAGGCGGCCCGGCAGGCGTACGAGGCAGCACTCATGTACCATGAAGGCGACCCCTGGCTACGGCTCGATTATGCGCGGATGCTCGTTGAACTCTATGACGAACGATCCTCCAGGCCGCTGTTGCAGGCGATGCTACGAGAGGAGGCCACGAGGACGGAAGCGACGGTGCTACTCGCCACGCTCGACTACTGGTCCGGCGACCTCTCGCATGCCGTGCGCCGCCTCAGAGACGTGCTCGCGCGCGACCCCCGGCACGCCCGCGCGCAGCACCTGCTTTTCGAGATCCGAACGCTCACGGCGCCGGTGCTGCGGGCCGGTCTGACCCTGCTCAGAGACAATCAGCCGCTGCAGCGAGGGAGCGTCTCTTTGGGCGCCGAAATGCACCTCACACCGCTAAGTACGGTAGCCGTGCGGGTCGAGCCGGCCCGTTTCGACGGCGCCCTGGCTCCCGTCGTCACGCTGGTTGCGGCCCACCTCACGCAGGCATGGCCACGCAGGCGACTGCAGGCAGAGGTGGCAGGCGGGCTTGTCCACCGCTCCACGTCCGGCGATGCCGACTGGACCGGCCGTGCGACGCTTGGCCTCCGCCCCATATCCACGCTGTACGTAGCGGCCACCGTCGAGCGCGCGCCTTACCTGAGGACACGCGCCAGCCTCACCGACCCGGTCATTGCACGGTCAGGGCGTCTCCAAATCGACTTGGAGGGAGGCTGGAGGGGGCAGGCGGCTGCGGAGCAGACGTGGTACCCCGACGATAATGTGCTTGTCACCGTCTATGCGTGGCTCCTCGCCCCAGCGCTGCAGGTGGGTGTGGTAGGTATAGGTCCGGGGTATGGTTTTAGCTTCCAGGATGCGCGCGAGAGTCGCTTCATCTCGGGTGCCACCGGCGGGGTCTACGACGCTTACCATACGCCGGAGCAGGCGCGCGTGCATAGCGCCCTCGCCCTGCTCACGTTGCAGCCATACCAGGCACTGCGGCTGGAAGTGAATGGCTCGTATGGCTTTCTTGCCTCCGATGTGTCTCCCTTCGCTCTGGGAAGTGCGCAGACACCAGCGGAAAACCCGCCCCCTCGTCGCCGGTATACGCCGTGGACCGTACGAGGTGGACTGACCGTCAAGGCGTCATCGGCCCTCGAAGTGACCGTGACGGCGGCATACGGCCGCACGGTGTACTATGAGACGACACAGCTGGGTTTGCAACTGACGCACCGGTTTACGCCAACCCTGTGACCCCATGATGCTCGGAGCGGTACACACCAAAAAAGCGATGAAGCGCGACCTGTGGCTGCACCGGCGCGCCGCACCCGTTCGGTTTACAGACCGCCTCGTGTTGCTCGCCCTGGTGTCGGGAGGGGGCGTCGGTGTGGTACTGCTCGTGGACTGGTGGTTCAGGCCGGAGCACGTGGCGCAACCGGCCCTCTTCATCGTGCTGTCACTCGCCTTCTGGTACGGGATCAGTCGCCTCGTCCTCGGCTGGGTGGGCTACCTGGGTATGCGTCGTCCGAACCACCGGCCTGCGCCAGAGGGCCTGCGGGTGGCCGTCTTTACCACGAGTTCGCCGGGCGAGCCCGTTGCGATGTTTGAAAAAACCCTGGCGGCCTGCGCGCGCCTCCGCTATCCCCATACAACCTATTTGCTTGACGACACGCGCGATCCCCGTTTCCGCGAGGTGGCCGAACGCTATGGCGCCGTGCCCCTGGAACTCGTCGGTTTGCCCGGCGCCAAGGCGGGCAAGATCAATAGAGCGCTGGAGCTAACGAACGAGGACTTCATCCTCGTGCTCGACCCGGACCACCTTCCTTTTCCGCAGTTTCTCGACCGCGTGCTCGGGCATTTCGACGACCCGGAAGTGGGGTTCGTACAGGTCGCACAAGGGTACTACAACCAGGACCGCTCTTTCGTCGCGCGGGGTGCGGCAGAGCAGACCTACGGCTTCTATGGTCCGACGATGATGGGCCTCTATGGCTACGGCGCCAGCGTAGCGATCGGCGCCAACTGCACCTTTCGCCGGGAGGCCCTCCAGAGCATTGGCGGACACGGTATCGGGCTGGCGGAGGACCTTATAACCGCCATCCGCCTTCACGCTGCGCGCTGGCGGTCCGTCTACGTACCCGAGATCGTCAGTCGCGGCCTCGTGCCGGAGGACCTCGGCTCGTATTATCGCCAGCAGCTCAAGTGGGCACGCGGCGTCTATGAAGTCATCTTCTCCGAGCTGCCACGACTCTTCAGGCAACTCACCTGGCGACAGCGGCTCTCCTACCTGACGATCGGAACGTACTACCTCTGTGGGGTCACATCGCCGATGTACCTGGTCATTCCTTACCTTTACCTCTGGACCGGGGTACAGCCGGCGTCGATGTCGTTTGCCGGGTTCCTCTCGGCCGTCACACCCATCGGTCTCTTCGGCGTCGTCATTTACCTGTTCGCACAGCGATGGCTGTGCCACCCTGCCGTAGAGCGCGGGCTGCACTGGCGCGGGTTGATGATGAAGATGGCGTGCTGGCCCGTCTACCTGGCGGGTACCGTGCTCGCCGTGCTGCGCCGCGAACTTCCGTACATCCCTACGGCGAAGCAGGCCGTGCGCGGCCACTTCCTTCGCCTGGTCTGGCCGCACCTTCTGATCGTAGGCGCGTTCATCATTACGATGGCTCGCCTCTTGTGGCTGCGCTTGCAGGTAGTACCAGAAGCTGCGCTAGCGCTCTCAAGCGAGGCCGTCTGGGGCATGGCCGCTTTTGCGCTGACCTTCGTCGTGCTACTCTCTGCCGCCTTCTACGCGGCCCGGGAGGCACGTACCCCCCCGGAGGACACGCCCTGGGAGCACGTTGCATGGTGGGAAATAGGAGGAACAGAGGCATGACACTCGTTCAACGCTTGAGCTTGACGCTTGCTGCGCTGGCGGCGGCGGTGCTCGCCGTGCTCGGCCTCACCTTTGCAGGCACAGCGAGCGAAGGACCGCTCTCGCACATGCTCAGCCTGGTGGGCGTTTACATAAGCGACGTGGAATACAGGATGGCGCAGCAATTCCGTGGGCCCGGGCGCGCCGCCGAGTTGGCCTGGCTGGGTCCCTTGCGCGAGGAGCCGGATTCGCTGAGAGCCCCGCGAACCCTACTCCTGGGCGCCTATACCCGCGACGTGCCGGAAACGCTGGAGGGCATCGTAGCGGTCGAAACGGCGCTGGGCCGGCCCCTGCCCCTGATTCAGCTCTACACCGCGTGGGGCGACAAGCCGGATCAGCAGTTCCCCCTGCGCACGGTGCGCGCCATCTGGGATCTCGGGTCCATCCCTGTCATCACCTGGGAACCCTGGCTCAGCGACTTCGACGCCGCGCGCCATCCGCACCTGCCCCCTGCGGCGGAGCGGGACGCCGGCGGCCTGGCAGGATGTCAGCCCGGATCCGCCCGTGGGCATCGTCACCGATGCCGTCTACGCCGGGCAGGACGAGCGCAGCATCACGCGCATGGTCTTCACCGGAGAGCTGGAGCCGAGCCT
>JAHEMB010000015.1:13996-16144 GCA_024643915.1 Rhodothermaceae bacterium
TGCCTACATCGATGCCTGGGCCGCCGCCGCCGCTGCTTTCGGACGACCGTTCCTCCTGCGCTTTGCACACGAAATGAATGATCCGTACCGCTATCCGTGGGGCCCCCACCACAATGATCCGGCGGACTTTGTGGCGGCCTGGCGACATGTCGTAAAGCGGTTCCGAGCCGCCGGAGCCGCCAACGTCGTCTGGGTCTGGTCACCGCACCTGGCCTACGACTATGCGGCGCACTATCCAGGCAACGACGTCGTCGATTGGGTGGGGACGGGAGTGCTCAATTATGGCACAGTCGCCTACTGGAGCCAGTGGTGGTCCTTCGAGGAGATCTTCGGGCAGAAATACGATACCTTCGCCGCCTACGGCAAGCCCATCATGATTGCCGAACTCGGCTCCCTCGCCGTGGGCGGCGACCGGGCCACCTGGTTCCGCGAGGCGCTCACCGATCTGCCGCGCCGCTACCCCGCCGTCAAGGCCGCCCTCTTCTTCCACGTCAACAAGGATGCGACCGTAACCTATCAGGCGCTCGACTGGTCCTTCATCCATGACGAGGCGCTCACCCAAACGATCTCCGAGAGCCTTGCCACCTGGTCGTCTGCACAAGACGGCGCCGAGGATTCCCCTGGAGCCGCCCCTGGCCATGAGTGATGCTGACTCCGGTTGGAGGCTTGCTGTATGGCAAGCGTTTCAGAACGAACATCCCCCTGTCGCTACGCTCCTTTAGCTGGCGCTCAGTCGCCTGCGGCTCGTGTCCCCCTTCGAAGGGGGAAGAAGGGGGATGTCTGTTTTTCGACGGCCCTGTTATAGCGCAATTGATCAACCGGATTTGGTATAACGGGACAAACGACGAAGGGGGCCACCCACCGGGCGGCCCCCTCGTCCTAAGCACAACTGGCCTTTGAATCCGCTAGACGGACTGCGTCGAGCCGTCGCTTCGCTTATTTCGTGAACTTGAAGTTGGCGGTTTTTTCGGTGCCGTCATTGAGCAGCACGGTCAACTGGCGGCACGTGCCACCCCACGCCTTATCCGTCTTCCAGACGTAGTTGTACTGGTCGGCAGCGGCGTCGTAGGAGAGGCTGCTCGATCCGGCCGTGACGGTGTCCTCTACATTATCAAGCGGCGCTGCGCTATCACAGTTAATCTTTTGCGATTTCGGGTATCCTGATGCCAGGATACCCAGACCCTGGTTGCCGTTGAGGCTGAACTTGACGGGGATGCCGCTACCAGCTTTGGCCACGTTGAGAGTCGGCAGGATGTCCACCGGGCGGAAGAATCCGCTCCAGTTGTAGAAGACGCCAAAGCTCTGTGTTTGCTGGGGCGCGTCGAAATAATTATCGTTGCCCGCCTGGTTCGCGGCGACCGTGCATGAGCCTACCCCAGTAAACTGAACCACACCGCTATCCATGGAGCATGCTCCGGTCGCGCCGAAGGTGACGGGGTTACCCGAGGATCCACCACTCGCGCTGACGGCATAATTGCCTCCCAGGAGGGCCGGGCTCGGCGGGGTTGATGAGAAGATGATCGCCTGTGGTGCCTTCGCCACAGTGAGCGACACACTGCTAAGGGCACCCTCATAGTCGGCGGCCGCCGCGCCCGTCGGCGTGAAGCTGACGGAGAGAGTGTGCGTGCCCGCGTTGAGAAGCGTTCCCTCGGCAGGGTCGTACGTCCAGTCGCCCGTGATGGGGCCGCCACCAACGCCGCTCGCCGTCGCGTTCAGTTGAGTGCCTCCCAGGACAGTACCGTAGACGATGTCGGCGGGGTCATTCCAGTGAAGTGTAGGGACTGCTTTAGCCACGCTGAGTGTATGTTCAGCGCCGGCCGCCTCCCAGGAGGCATTACCTGCCTGCACGGCTGACACGACGCAGGCGCCGGCCCCGGTGAGGGCGACCGAGGCGGAGGAGACGGCTCCGCTGGTCGAGGTGCTTGCTAGGGTGCAGGGCCCAGAGACGATGGACAGGATTACCGGCAGCCCCGAAGTAGCCTCAGCGCTGACGTTGATGTTGTGGTCGCCGTACGTAGCTGCAAGCGGAGCGGTGATGACGATGGTCTGCGTCGTCTTCGTCGGAGTAACCGCGACCTCGAATATCGACCAACCCGTCCATACCGGTCCGCCCTGGCCACCCTGGCCACCATTATGACCCGTTACACG
>JAHEMB010000485.1 GCA_024643915.1 Rhodothermaceae bacterium
GAGGTATCGAAGGCGCGGTCGCCGTCGCGCTCGTAGAGGTTGAGGACGACCACCACGCCGAGGCGGGCGGCGGCTTTCTGGAAGCGCTCGGTGGTGGGGCCGGGGATGGGCTCGGCCAGGTTGAGGGCGCCCGGCCCGGCGCAGTGCTGCGGGTAGAAAGGCGTAAAGGCCAGCTCCGGATACACAACCAGGGCGGCCCCGGCAGCGGCGGCCTCGTCGAGGGCGTCGAGGCCGCGCTGCACGCTGGCCGCGTAGTCGCCGGTGGGCTGCTGCTGGATGAGAGCGAGTTTCACAACACTGATCCGTGGTCCTTTCCTTTGAACAAGGCCCCACCCTCGCTCAACTCAGCACGATCTCTTTGCGCAGGCGGGCCACGGGGATGCCGAGTTGCTCGCGGTATTTAGTGACCGTACGGCGGGCGATCTGGAAGCCGCGCTCCTCCAGCTCGGTGGCGATCTTCTGGTCCGAGAGGGGCTTACGCTTGTCCTCTTTCTCGATGATGCTCTCAATGATGGCCCGCACCTCTTTGTTGGAGATCTCCTCCCCGCTGTCGGTCGCCAGGCCCTCCGAGAAGAAATACTTGAGTTCGTAGACGCCGAACTCGCTCTGGACGTACTTGCCGTTGACCACGCGGCTGACGGTGGAGATGTCCATGTCGATGATCTCGGCGACGTCCTTGAGGATCATCGGGCGGAGATAGCCCTCGCCGTACTTGAAAAACTCCTCTTGCAGCTCAACGATGGCGTGCATCACCTTCATCATGGTGTGCCGCCGCTGGTTGACGGAGTTGATGAACCAGCGTGCCGACTCCATCTTGGTCTTGAGGAACTGCTTCGTCTCCTGATCGACACCGTTCTGCGACGCTTTGGCCTGCTGCTCCTTCTTCTGCTCGGCCGAGATCTGGTGGAGCATCTGCCGGTACTGCTTCGAGATGCGCAGTTGGGGGGCGTTGCGGCCGTTGAGCGTGATGATGAACTCGCCGTCGATGAAGCGGACGGTGAAGTCCGGGGTGATGTAATTCTGGGCAGCGGTGAACTCGCCCTCGCCGGGCTTGGGGTTGAGCCGGTGGATGAGGTCGTAGGCGTCCTTCAGTTCCTCGCCGCTCACGTCCAGCTTCTTCATGAGGGCGTCGAAGTGCTTCATGGTGAACGCCTTGTAGGCATCCTTCAGCATCCGCACCGCCACGTCGCGGCCCGTGACGCCGGCAGGCATCGTCTGAAGCTGAACGAGCAGGCATTCGCGCAGATCGCGGGAGGCGATGCCGACGGGTTCGAGGCGCTGGATGCGGCCCAGGATGCGCTCGACGTCGTCGGTCGTGATCATCACGCCGTAGTTGAAGATGATGTCATCGACGATGCTTTCGAGGGGGCGGCGCAGGTAGCCGTCCTCGTCGATGGAGCCAATGATCTGCTCGGCGATGAGGTCCTCGTTCTCATCGAAATCGAGAAAAGAGAGCTGGTCGACGAGGTACTCGGCCATGGAGGTGCGGGCCGGCATAGGGATCTCGCGGCGGTCCTCCTCGGCGCTGTTATCCACGCGGGCCTTGTAGCCGTAGAGGTCGTCGGTGCTATTGAGCAGTTCGTCCCAGTCGTACTCGTCTTCCCCTTCGCCCTGCTCCTCGCGCACGTCGGCGTCGCGGAGTTCCTCAGCATCTTCGAGCGCGTCGAGCGTCTCGTCGACAATGTCCTCCTCCTGCGTCTCTTGCTCCTCTTCCAGCCCCTCTTCGAGGAGCGGATTGATCTCCATCTCCGCCTTGATGCGCTGTTCGAGCGCAAGCGTCGGCAATTGCAGCAGCTTGATGTACTGAATCTGCTGCGGCGAGAGCTTCTGCTGAAGCTGTTGCTTTTGTTGGAGGTTGAGCATCGTACGGTCTGGGTGGGGTCAGGAGCCGGCGGGGTGCAGGGCCTCGCGACGCGCAGCCACGGTCTCGCGGAAGCGCTCGTACCACGCCGCGCCGTACTTACGCACGAGCGGTTCGCGGAGGAACTCGGGAAGCGCTACGCCCCGGCGGCGGCCCTGGCGGCGGGCCGGCTCGCACAGGCCGATCTTTTCGTAATTGAGCACTTCATGCGGGCCGTAGTGCGCCACCCTGATCGGGTAGAGATGGCAGGAGAGCGGCTTTGGGAAATCCACCTCGCCCGCCCGATGTGCCTTCTCGATGGCGCATTTGGCAGCGGGGCCATCGTAGGTGACGAAGACACACTCGGCAGCGCCCACGCACGTGGTAGCGTACTGGTCCTTCCCGATCTCCTCCCACACGCCCTTCTCCTCGATCACCTTCAGGGCTTCGGGCCGCAGGTATTTGCGCACGGCGGGAAGCACGTTTTCGAGAGCCGCGCGTTCCTCCGGTTCGAGCGGCGCCCCCGAGTCGCCCTGCACGCAGCAGCCGCCCAGGCACGCGCCCAGGTTGCACGCGAAGGGTGCATTGAGCACCTCGTCGGACACTAGGATATCGTCTACGGTAAACATGCTAGTGCAACGTAGAGCACATCGATTTGTTTGTCAACTAGCTGGTAACGAGTACGTCGTTATTAATGCAGCAAATAGGGGTGCCATAGCCCTGGCACCGGCTTTCGTTATCTTGTCCTTCGCTTCGCTGCCAGTTGCTCCCTGCGGCCGCTTGATGGTCGAGCAAAAGGCGTAGCGCTTACCCTCACAAAACGAATGACAGGCGCGGCAGCGCCGAAGGACAGCATACCGCCTGTCCCCACGATCCACGTTTCGGCCGTTTCCAACCCTGCTTTAGCCATGAGCCTGCACGATAGACCCAGCGCTCTCGCGCCCCGCCCTACCGGCACCGAAGAGGATTACGAGAAAGCCCTGCGCCCGCGCTCGCTCGACGAGTTCATCGGGCAGCAGAAGATCAAGGACAACCTGCGCGTGTTCATGACGGCGGCCCTCCAACGCGGCGAGGCCCTCGACCACGTTCTCCTGTCAGGTCCCCCAGGGCTGGGCAAAACCACGCTGGCGATCATCGTGGCCGAGGAGATGGGCGCGCAGGTCAAGACGACGAGCGGCCCTGTCCTCGACAAGCCCGCCTCCATCGCCGGTATCCTGACGAACCTGAACGAGGGCGACGTCCTTTTCATCGACGAGATTCATCGCCTCACACCCATCGTGGAGGAATACCTTTACTCGGCGATGGAAGATTACAGCATCGACATCGTCATCGACGCGGGGCCGAATGCCCGGAGCGTGAAGATCAGCCTGCCGCCATTCACGCTCGTCGGCGCCACCACGCGCAAGGGCCTGCTGACGGCCCCCCTCCGCGCCCGCTTCGGCATCGATTTCCGCTACGATTACTACACCGCCGACCTTTTGCAGAAGATCGTCCTCCGCTCGGCGAAGATCCTGCGCGTGGAGATCACGGACGACGGCGCCTTCGAAATTGCCCGCCGCAGCCGGGGCACGCCGCGCGTGGCCAATCGCCTCCTGCGCCGCACCCGCGACTTCGCTGAGGTGGACGGCGAGGGCCACATCACCCGCGCCCTGGCCGACCACGCCCTCAACGCCCTCGACGTGGACGAGGAGGGGCTGGACGACATGGACAGCCGCATCCTGCTCACCCTCATCGAGAAGTTCGGCGGCGGCCCCACGGGGCTGTCCAACCTGGCCGTGTCGGTGGGCGAGGATTCGGGCACCATCGAGGAGGTCTACGAGCCGTACCTGATCCAGGAGGGTTTTCTGGAGCGAACGCCGCGCGGGCGTATCGCCACGCCCCATGCTTACGCCCACTTCGGCCTGGAGCCGCCGCCTAAGCAGGTGGCGCTTTTCGGGGAGTGAGAGGCTGGACGGCGTTATCCTCGGCAAACTTGCATCGTGCAGGCAACTCGTTTAGTTTGGTTTCCGTAGCCGACAGGTCACCGCTTCCTATTCAAACGAGTCGATCATGCGCTTTCGGAAACCAATCAAACTCGAAGAGTCACGGATCAGCGTCATCAGCAACAGCGCCGGGTTGAGCCTGGGGAACGCGTACGGCGG